>JBEENC010000042.1:0-6891 GCA_041192285.1 Actinomycetota bacterium | reverse complement strand
ACGCTTTATCTTTCAGCCAGAATCAAACAGGTAATACGGGCAGTACATGTACGTTGGCCTTCATCGTTGGTTATAACAATGTCATAGCAGCACATCGTTTTACCCAAAGAAACAGCAGTAGCTACAGCTGTGACTATTCCCTTTGTTGCAGTTTTATGGTGAGTTGCGTTTATATCTACACCAACTATGCGACGCGTAGGGCCTGCATGTAATTGTGTGCCAACTGAACCCAGACTCTCAGCCAAAACAACATTGGCGCCACCATGTAGCAATCCAATGGGCTGAGTGTTTCCTTCAACAGGCATTGTTCCAACAAGGCGTTGAGGGGACGCTTCGATAATTTCGATTCCCATTTTCTTATCTAAAGCGCCGCTACCGCGTTCACGAATTATCGCTAGAAAGTCTGCTTGTTCCATGGGTACAGTCTAACTTGCCTCATAGGATGCGGACATGACCAAACGCCTTTTGCTAATTGATGGTCATTCCATGGCGTATCGAGCATTTTTTGCCCTGCCTGCTGAGAACTTCACTACGGCGCAGGGTCAACATACAAATGCAATCTATGGCTTTGCCACGATGCTGATTTCTCTGATCAAAGAGGAAAAACCAACCCACATCGCTGTTGCCTTTGACGTTTCTCGTAAAACATTTAGAAGTGAAATATTTCCAGAATACAAAGCCAATCGTTCCAAAACCCCTGATGAATTTCGTTCGCAGATGAGTTATTTACACGAGTTAGTTTCGGCCTTCGGAATTCAACAATTTGAAGTTGAAGGATATGAAGCGGATGACATTATTGCAACGATTGCTAAAAGGGCAGAAAAGGATCAGTGTGAGGTTCTCATCTGTACGGGGGACAGGGATAGTTTCCAATTAGTTAATTCGCATACAACAATTTTGTATCCAAAGCGTGGTGTCAGTGAAATGACGCGAATGACTCCACAGGCCGTTCAAGATAAATATGGCATGACTGCCGAGCAGTATCCAGATTTTGCTGCGCTGCGCGGGGACCCGAGTGATAACTTGCCATCAGTACCTGGCGTGGGAGAAAAGACAGCGGCAAAGTGGATTGTTGATTTCGGTTCACTTAAAGAGTTATTAGCCAATGTAGATACCTTGGGTGGCAAGGTTGGTCAATCTTTGCGAGAAAATATCGATAACGTCATTCGTAATCGCGAGCTAACGCAGCTTGTACATGATGCACCATTTAACTTTGAAGTCGATGCACTTGCCTGGAATGGCCCCGATGACGAACTCATCATCCCGCTCTTTGAAAAGTTAGAGTTTCGAACATTGCGAGATCGATTGACTCCTTTGTTAAAAAAGGTGCCAGAAAAGCTCAAAGAAGCAGTAAGTTCGGAAACACTCTTTGAAACTTCATTTGATTCAAATGTACTCACACCTGAAGAAGCTTCAAAGAAAATTGCAGCCCACGGTGGTGAGATCGCACTTGCTTTCGATCTAGATGGTGAAACTTTGCACAGATATTGCGTTGCACTAAGTGCCAAGGAATCCTTTATTGTGAATTCATCCGGTATGGGCGATTGGGCTAGTGATAAATCAACAAAGAAAATTGCTCATGACGCAAAGTCACTTTCGCGTAATTACCCACTTTCAAATATTTCCTTTGATACAAATCTTGCTGCATATCTAGTAAATCCCGGCACGCGTAGTTTGGATTTTTCTGACATCATCGAACGCTGGGGTGATGGATCACAGACAGATCAGAGCTCTCCAGAGAGCGCACTACATAGTCATGCTCGCTTGCTCTTCACCGTGCGAGACTCACTTGCAAAAGAATTGCATGCCCGAGAGTTAGAAAAGTTATTTACCGAACTAGAGATGCCTATTTCTGAGCTATTAGCTGTTATGGAAACTCGCGGAATTAGTGTGGATCGAAAAAAGCTCGAATCTTTGGCCATCTTTTTTGAAAAAGAAAGCGCAACCCAGACAAAAATTGCTCACGATGCAGTGGGTCATGAATTTAATCTGGCCTCGCCCAAACAGCTACAAGTTGTCTTATTTGATGAACTAAAGTTACCGAAGACGAAGAAGATCAAGACCGGATACACAACAGATGCTGATGCTCTGAATTGGCTCTTCGAAAAATCCAAACATCCAGTTCTGGCAGCAATGCTTCGAGTGCGCGAAACAAAGAAACTCGGTGCCACTGTTGAAGGTTTGCTCACTGAAACAACGAAGAAGAACCGAATTCACACACACTTTGCCCAGACTGTTGCAGCAACCGGACGTTTATCTTCAGTTGGCCCAAATCTGCAAAATATTCCTGTGCGCACTGAAGAAGGAAGACGCATTAGGGAGTGCTTTATTGCTGGCCAGGGATTTGAATCATTGCTCACCGCTGATTACAGCCAAATAGAGATGCGAATAATGGCGCATTTATCTCATGATGCAGCGCTTCTTAAAGCATTTGAATCGGGCGAAGATTTACACGCCAGTGTTGCTGGGTTGGTATTCGGTGTGAAGGCAAGTGAAGTAGATCCTGAAATGCGCCGTCAAATGAAAGCGATGTCCTATGGCTTGGCTTATGGATTAAGTGCCTATGGATTAGCAGTTCAACTAGATTTATCTGCCAGTGCAGCACAGGAACTAATGAATAAATACTTTATTCGTTTCGGTGGAATCCGAGATTATTTAAGCGATGTTGTTGACCAAGCACGCAAAGTTGGATACACCCAAACTCTCATGGGTCGCAGGCGGTATTTGCCGGATTTAACTAGTGATAACCGTCCACGTAGAGAAGTTGCTGAGCGGATGGCTTTAAATGCTCCCATTCAAGGTTCTGCTGCGGACATCATCAAGAAGGCAATGCTTAACGTTGATGTCCTTATAAAAGAGAGCAAATTGAAATCACAACTGCTGTTACAGGTTCACGACGAACTTATCTTCGATGTTGCACCTGGCGAAGTAGACCTTCTCTCAGAGTTAGTGAGAAAAGGTATGGGAAGTGCCTTTGAATTAAAAGCACCTCTAGATGTCAGTATTGGAATTGGTTCTAGTTGGAACGAAGCTGCACATTAATTTGTAGTCGGTAAATTAGATTTCATAGCTTCTAAATCTTCTTCGGCTTCTGGAATACGATCGGCTTCCTTGAGGCGATTTCGCCCAAGGGTTAGAACAATAAAGCCGATTCCGATGCATACAGATGTTGTTGCAAGCACAAGGCGTGGTGAAAACATTTCGGATAGGTAACCGCCAAGGGCTGCGCCCAATGCCATAAAACTTCCTTCAACACTCCAAAGCCAACCTAGGGCTGCTGTTTGCGAACCCTTTGGTCGAACAGCTTCCATAACTTCCCAGTAGAAAACTTGTATTGCTCCGCCAACTAAACCAAGTGCTGCACCAAACATCGCCATAGACCAACCTGGATATGTAAAGGCTATGGGAATCGAAACAATGAACCACGCGAAATATGTTTTGCGCATCGTGGAAAAAGCCGAACGATTCTTAGAAACAAGTCCAGCAAGTAAACCGCCCACAACATTTGCAACGCCCATAGCTCCAAATATCCACGCAGTTCTCTGTGGGACACCTTCTAGCGTTGCATAAGCGGGAATTGCAACATCGAATAATCCCCAACCAAAACCAATAAAGCAGCCTTCAATCATCAGCAGTTGCAATGGTTTTGAACGCCATAACGTAACGGCGCCCTTAACTTTTTTCTCTGGTATCCAATTCCTTGAAATTGAACTAAGACCAAGGGCGGTTCCGCCAATAAACATCAGCGCTGATGCAGTGCTAAGTGCTGAACCTGGATGCGAAGAAAGAGCAAGAGTTGTCGCAAGTACGGGGCCAACAAAAAATGCAAAGTTCATAATTGCTGAATCAACGGCGTATGCCACTCTTAAAAAATCTGCTGGTACAACATCTTTCCAAAGAGGCCGAACAGATAGATTAATTGGAGGAGCCGTGACACCAAGGACGAATGCTGCAATTAAAAGGATGCTTCGATCATGAGCCATGTTCAGCGCGATCAACATTGCCGCATAACATGGAACAAAGATTCGAAGGGGCCAACGTTGACCCCATTTATCCATAATCGAACCGCGCAAACCTGCGGTAATTGATCCAGCCAATGAGTTAATACCAATTGCCAATCCGGCTATTGCTACGGAGTTTGTTTCTTGTTCAGTCTTAAAGAAAATAGCCAGACCGATCATGCCGTATGAAATACGCGCGGGCAGGGCAGCCAAAATGAGTACCCATGCGTTAGGGAATTGAAGCAACTCTTTATATCTATGCATTTGCGGTGATTCTATCTATTTGCTCCAGGGGTGAGCCCATAAATACGCACGGAATTGACCTTGCAACGCGTAAAACCGTACCCTTAGCGCTTCCTGTCCCTACAACTCATCTATCCCTACGGAGCATTTTGACTACATCACCAGTAATTGCAGTTAATGACATTGGATCTGCCGCAGATTTCTTAGCAGCCATCGAAGGAACAATTAGAAATTTTAACGACGGAGATCTCGTCGAAGGCACAGTTGTTCAAGTAGATCGCGAAGAAGTTCTTGTTGATATTGGTTACAAGACAGAAGGCGTAATCCCTTCCCGCGAGTTGTCGATCCGACACGATGCAGACCCAAATGAGATTGTAAAAGTTGGCGACAAAATTGAAGCATTAGTTCTACAAAAAGAAGATAAAGAAGGCCGATTAATTCTTTCTAAGAAGCGCGCACAGTACGAGCGCGCATGGGGAGATATCGAAGGCAAGAAAGAGCGCGATGAAGTTGTTATCGGAACAGTTATTGAAGTTGTTAAGGGTGGCCTCATCGTTGACATCGGTCTTCGTGGCTTCCTTCCAGCATCACTCGTTGAAATGCGCCGTGTTCGTGATCTGACTCCATACATTGGCAAGCAGGTTGAAGCACGCATTATTGAATTAGATAAGAATCGCAACAACGTTGTGCTTTCACGTCGTGCCTTTCTTGAACAAACACAATCAGAGTCTCGTACAACTTTCCTTAACCAACTTCAAAAGGGTCAAGTTCGTACAGGTGTAGTTTCATCTATCGTTAACTTTGGTGCATTCGTAGACCTGGGTGGAGTAGATGGGCTTGTTCACGTTTCAGAGCTTTCATGGAAGCACATCGATCACCCAGGTGAAGTCGTTGAAGTGGGCGATGAAGTAACGGTGGAAGTTCTAGAAGTTGATTTTGAGCGCGAGCGAGTTTCACTCTCACTGAAGGCAACACAAGAAGATCCATGGCAAGCATTTGCTCGCACACACACAATCAATCAAGTTGTGCCAGGTGTTGTAACTAAGCTTGTTCCATTTGGTGCATTTATCCGTGTACACGAAGGCATCGAAGGTCTTGTTCACATATCTGAATTAGCAGAGCGTCACGTAGAAATTCCTGAGCAGGTAGTTCAAGTTGATGACGAACTATTTGTAAAGATTATTGATATTGATCTAGAACGTCGTCGCATTTCACTCTCTCTGAAGCAAGCAAATGAGGGACAAGAAGTTGAAATCGAAGCTTTCGATCCAACGCAATACGGAATGTCTGCTCGTTACGATGCTGAGGGCAAATTTATTTATCCAGAAGGCTTTGATGCTGACACTCAAGAGTGGAAGCCGGGATATGAATCCCAACGCGAAACATGGGAAAAAGAATATGCAGTTGCACAAGAGCGCTTCTTAGCTCACAAGAAGCAAAAGGCTGAAGCAAAAGCTGCTGATGCTGCTGCAACACCTGTTGAGGTAGCAGCAGAGTAATTTCTAGTGGCCTTCGTTATAGGACTCACTGGCGGCATTGGCTCGGGTAAATCACTCGCTGCGCAATATTTTTCACAACTCGGTGCACTTGTTATCGATGCTGATCAATTAGCGCGCGCGGCTATAGAACGTGGCTCCGAAGGTTTCGATGAAGTACTACTTCGTTTCGGTGACTCTATTTTAAAAAATGGAGATATTGATAGAACTGCACTTGGTCAGATTGTTTTTGAAGATCTGCAAGCGAAAAAGGATCTAGAAGCAATCATTCATCCACGGGTTCGTATCGAATTTGAAGAAGCGGTCGCTAGCTTAAATCCGGGTCAAATCTTGGTTTATGAGATTCCGCTTCTTGTCGAAACCAAAGCAGCAGAACGTTTTGACTTCATCATCACAGTCGAATCACAAGCGGAGTTGCGAAAACAACGGCTACGCGGACGCGGGATGTTTCAATTAGACATCGAAAAGAGAATGTCATTGCAAGCATCAGAGCAAGAGCGTAGAGCTATTGCTGATTGCGTAATAACCAATGATTCAGGTGAAGATGAATTATTGCGCCAAGTAGAGAACGTCTGGGAGTCAACAATTTTGCCTCGCGCGCAAATATAGAGCCACGCGGATAGAGTTCAGCATATGCGTCCGATTACTGACCTGCAAAGACGGGTTGAGCCCTTCCAAGTAATCAGTGATTACGTTCCAGCAGGAGACCAACCAACGGCGATTGCCGAAATTGTAAAACGCATCAACTCAGGCGCCCAAGATGTAGTTTTACTAGGTGCTACAGGAACTGGAAAATCTGCGACTACGGCGTGGATGATCGAAAAATTGCAACGCCCAACGTTGGTATTAGCTCCCAACAAAACCCTAGCGGCGCAGCTGGCCAATGAATTTAGAGAGCTGTTGCCAAACAACGCTGTTGAGTATTTCGTTTCTTACTATGACTACTACCAACCTGAAGCATACGTTCCGCAAACAGATACCTTCATAGAAAAAGATTCAAGCGTCAATGATGAGGTTGAGCGCTTGAGACACTCTGCGACGAATTCATTGCTTACTAGACGAGATGTGATTGTGGTTGCAACCGTTTCCTGCATTTACGGACTCGGCACACCTCAGGAATATGTGGATCGAATGATCAAGTTGCGGGTAGG
>JBEENC010000041.1:0-6899 GCA_041192285.1 Actinomycetota bacterium | reverse complement strand
ACACTTCACACGATCAGGCATTCCACCTGCAGAAATCCCTTCGACTTCATCAACTGCCATCCCAAGAGCATCGCGATCGGCTAAGTAATCCTCATGTGCTTTTTTGTAGGCTGCAGCTAATTCTGTGTCAGTGGCTAAGCGATCATTCATCTCTGTCATAAGCCCAGATGATTCAAGAGTAGATATGGCGCCAGTAAGTCGTGGGCACGTTGCATAATAAAAAGTTGGAAATGGTGTGCCATCACTGAGGCGTGGAGGCGTTTGTACAACTGCTGGCATAGAGCATGGACATCTGTAACCAATTGCATGCACATCTCTTGGAGTCCGACCTAATTGAAATTGGATGCAATCAAGATCGCGGGGTTGAACGTCTTTCACTAATTTTGAGTTTCTGTAATTGAAGCAATCATTCGCGCATACCACGGTTGTCCATCTGGAATCTTGCTGGCAACAGTTGTGCCGCTTTCTTGTGTGTACTGTCCCTCTGAATCAGTGACGATGTATTGACGCTCACCGGGTAAGACAAAGTGCAGACGTTCACGAGCTTGAGATTTAATGTATTCAGGATCTCTCCACATTAATAAATCTTTACGCGCCTGTTCAAGTGCCTGGTTGTTGCTTGCAACTTGGGATTTAAGCGCATTAATCTGAGCACGTTGAGTGAAGTAATGCTTAATTGGTGGCGCAATAGTTAGCGCCATTATGAAAAAAATTGTTGAAAGCAACAACAAGCGATTATTGCCTCGTCGCTTAGTAAAACTTAATCCACGACGTCGTGCCATTTCTTATCCCTTAAATCGCGGGAAAGCCGCGCGACCTGCATAAACCGCACCGTCGGAGAGTTCTTCTTCAATTCGTAATAACTGGTTGTACTTAGCAACTCGTTCGGTACGTGCGGGTGCACCAGTTTTAATCTGTCCACAATTAGTCGCAACTGCAAGATCTGCAATTGTGGTGTCTTCTGTTTCACCTGAGCGATGACTGAGCATGCTGCGGTAATCCGCACGATGTGCCATATCTACTGCATCCAGAGTTTCTGTCAGTGTTCCAATTTGATTGACTTTGACCAAAAGAGCATTTGCAGTGTTGGTATCAATACCCTTTTTCAAACGAACTGGGTTGGTAACAAATAAGTCATCTCCAACAATTTGAACGCGCTGTCCGAGAGATTCAGTCATCAAACCCCAGCCCACCCAATCCTCTTCATCCAAAGGATCTTCAATAGAAACAAGTGGGTATGCATCTACAAGAGATGTGTAATAAGCAATCATTTCTTCAGAAGTTTTTGTTGAACCTTCAAAGTTGTACTTTCCATTTTCATGAAATTCAGTGGCCGCTACATCCATCGCAAGTCCGATTTCTTTTCCTGGCTTAAATCCAGCCAAGGTAATTGCTTCAATAATTAAATCAAGTGCCGCGCGGTTGCTCTCCAAATTTGGAGCAAAACCACCTTCATCACCAACGCTTGTTGCGAGTCCACGCTTTTTCAAAACTGATTTAAGCGCGTGGTAAATCTCTGCACCCCAACGAAGTGATTCACGAAACGTTTCTGCGCCAATTGGAGCAACCATAAACTCTTGAATATCAACATTTGTGTCAGCGTGTGCGCCACCATTTAATATATTCATCATCGGCACTGGCAAGAGGTGTGCATTTGGTCCACCTAAATAACGAAATAGTGAAAGGTCAGCGCTCTCTGCTTGAGCCTTTGCTACCGCAAGTGAGACGCCGAGAATTGAATTGGCACCGAGACGTGATTTATTAGGTGTTCCATCCAGTGCGATCATCTCGCTATCTACTAAGCGTTGATCTTGGGCATCTAGTCCAATAACTGCATCGGCGATTTCACCATTAACAAATGCAACAGCTTTTTCAACGCCTTTTCCTAAATATCTTTTTCCACCATCACGAAGTTCTGATGCTTCAAATGCACCAGTTGATGCCCCACTTGGAACAGCGGCACGTGCTTGTGTTCCGTCCTCTAATTGAATTTCAACTTCAACTGTTGGGTTTCCACGGGAGTCAAGAATTTCACGAGCACCGAGTGCTTCGATAAGTGCCACTTAATTCTCCTTCATTTGAAAATTCTGAATATGGCTAATCCTACCGCGCCTCTTGCTGCGCAATCTCACGCATTATTTGCTTGCTCTGCATACGTAGCGCATCTTCAGGATCTATACCGTTCTTGTGTGCCCATGAAATTACTGCAAGAAGTGCGCTGCCAACAGATTCAGAAGTTGCTGGTGAATTCTGGGAATACGTCGGAACTTGCAGGTCTACGCCATATTTTTCTGCTCGATAGAGCAACTTATTAATTAACGAAAGAGCTGGCTGCGATATCGCAACGCCATCTAAAGCAGATGTGCGTCCTTTTTCTGTTGCTTTAATCTCTTCCCAATTCGCTACTACTTCCTGGCTGCTACTTACTTTTTTATCGCCAAATACATGTGGGTGCCTGCTGATGAGTTTTTCCGTAATCACTTTTGCGATATCTTCGATAGAAAATGGATCGGTCGGATGATCTTGTGCAATGCGCGAATGAAAATAGACCTGTAACAAAATATCGCCAAGCTCTTCGCGCATTCCGGCGCGATCAGATTCAGCGACTGTGTCAATGAATTCGTAGGACTCTTCAAGTAAGTACTTAATCAAAGACTCATGAGTCTGTTCTGCATCCCATGGGCAACCACCAGGTGAACGGAGTTGATCCATCACCTCAACTAATCGTTGCAAGTATGAAGCACTCATACCTTCACCACGGATTATTACTTGTTAGAAGGAGTAACAGCAGATCCTGCTGAATCAGCAGGTACAACATCTGCGGATGCAGAATCCCAGACTCCGTAGCGTGGATTGACTGTTACTTTTTTCTCATTGGCTGTATCAACAACTAATTTTTGAATCGCTGCACCAACTTGATCTGCAGCTACACCAGTTGCCTGCAACGCTTGACCTAATTTCTCAGCAATGATGATGCCTTGCAAATATTGATCAAAATCCTTTGCTGCAATTCCAGCGCCTACAAGAGCAGTTGGTAATCCTGTTGGTCCGCCAACTTGTTCTGTAATGCTCGCGCGGCGTGTATCAATTTCTGCTTTTGAAACCGTTATCTTAACTTTTGTTCCTATTTCAATTAATAACTCAGTGAGAATATGAAAGCGCATTTGTGAGCGATTAAGATCTTCGCCAGTTGCCAACTGCATTTGTGAGGTATCGACTGTGGCTCGTTCAGCCATGATGTCATCTATGCTCGTTTGAACAGTTGCCTGTGAAATTTTGACTGAACCAACTGTGGCAGCTGAACTCACTTGCGAACAACCAGTGAGCATTAGCGCTGCTGAAATTGATGCAATAGAAATAACTTTTTTCACTATGAACTGCCCTTCGACGTTGGTGCCAATTCGGTAACTACCTGTGTTACCCAAGCCAGAAGAGAAGTATCCACTATCCGAGCAGTACTTTCTGACGGATTCCACGCAGAGCTCTTGGGTAAAGCCACTAAAACCGTTGATGATGCGGACTTATAGAGAGATCCTGGATACAAGCGGGCCAATGTAATTTGTTTCGATTCAGGCAAATTAATGGGCGATAGCCGTACAAATTTTCCTTGGGCAACGACTTCACGTAATGCAATGCTCTTTGCAAAAGCGCGAAGGCCAGCAACACCGAGAAGAGTCTGCGCTTCTTGTGGAAGTGCTCCGAAACGATCCATCAATTCTTCTTTTATTGCATCAACATCTTCACGGTTTCGAACATCTGCCAGGCGACGATAAAGATCTAAACGCAATCGCTCGCCAGTGACATACGCAGCATCTAGATGTGCGTTAATTGGCAATTCCACTTTACATTCATGGTTCGGTTCTGAAGTTTCAATTATTCCAGATTTGTACTCGTGTACTGCTTCGCCCACCATGCGCATATATAAATCAAATCCAACGTCAGCAATATGACCTGACTGTTCTCCACCCAATAAATTTCCAGCCCCACGAATTTCAAGGTCTTTGAGTGCAACGCGCATTCCTGCACCAAGTTCGGTGTTGGCTGCAATAGTTTTTAGTCGATCGTGTGCCAATTCACTTAATGGTTGATCTGGTGGAAATAGGAAATATGCGTACGCACGTTCGCGTCCACGCCCAACACGACCACGAAGTTGATGAAGTTGAGATAGTCCAAAGAGATCAGCACGTTCAACTATCAATGTGTTGGCATTTGCAATATCTAATCCACTTTCGACGATGGTTGTACAAACCAAGATATCGAAATCTCTATTCCAAAAAGCAAGAATCACATCTTCAAGCCCACCTTCACTCATCTGTCCATGAGCAATTCGAATACGAGCTTCAGGTACAAGTGCCTGTAGTTTTTGTGCCGCTTGATCAATTGATTCAACGCGATTATGAATATAAAAAATCTGTCCATCTCGCAATAACTCACGGTGTATCGCAGCCGTAATTTGTGCTTCATCGCGTGGGCCCACATAGGTCAAAATTGGATGGCGCTCTTCCGGTGGAGTTGTAATCGTGGACATTTCGCGAATACCTGTAACAGCCATCTCTAAGGTTCGGGGAATTGGTGTTGCAGACATCGCCAATACATCTACGGTTGTGCGTAATTTCTTGAGTGATTCTTTCTGCTCAACACCAAAGCGTTGTTCTTCATCTACTACAACTAGCCCTAAATCCTTAAAGTGCACGTCGTTAGAGAGTATTCGATGGGTGCCTACAACGACATCGAGAGTTCCAGCTTCCATACCTGCCAAAATTTCTTTACTCTCTTTTGCGCTATTGAATCGAGATAAGCCAGCGACCTTAATCGGAAATCCGGAATAACGCTCGATGAAAGTTTTTGTATGTTGCTGCACAAGTAATGTGGTTGGTACCAAGACCGCAACTTGTTTCCCATCTTGCACCGCTTTAAATGCTGCACGGATTGCAATCTCAGTTTTTCCATATCCAACATCGCCGCAAACAATTCGATCCATTGGGTACGGACGTTCCATGTCAGCTTTGACCTCATTAATTGTCGAGAGTTGGTCAGGAGTTTCGATATATGCAAAAGAATCTTCTAATTCGCGTTGCCACGGTGTATCGGGTGAGAAAGCAAAACCCGGAGAAGATGTACGAGCGGCATACAAGCGAATAAGTTCTCCTGCAATTTGACGTACGGCTTTACGCGCTCGACCTTTGGCCTTCTGCCATTCACCACTTCCGATTCGGTGAACAGTCGGAGTTTCTCCACCTACATATTTACTCACTTGTTCTAGTGAATCGGTTGGAACAAAAATACGATCTCCTGGTTGTCCGCGTTTAGCTGATGCGTATTCAAGAACCAGATATTCGCGAGTTACTCCTGCAACACTTCTTGAAACTAATTCGATATATCTGCCGATGCCGTGTTGTTCGTGCACAACAAAATCACCCGCTTTTAATTCAAGTGGATCAATAGCAGTTTTACGTTTTGACGGCAGTTTTTCAGTGTTATTGATAGCGCCTTTACTGCCTGATAAATCTCGCTCACTTATAAAAAGAATCCGTGCAGAGGGCACACTAAAACCAAAGGCAATTGTGGAGGTAACAACTCGAACAGAAATTTCAGCACTTCTAAATAGATTTGAATAACGTTCGTGCATTCCATGGCCATGAGCTGCAAAGATTAAATTCTGTCCGGACGCTGCTGCGCTTCGAAACTCATCTACAAGTCGCTCAGTATTTCCCCGTAAAGGATCAATCGCCTGGGCCTCTAGGAATACAGCCTCTGTATCTAAATCACTGCCAAAAACATTAAAACTTCTTTGCTGTAATCCATTTTTATCAATTTCTGCATTTAACTCATCCCACTGCATATATGTGCCATCACCGCTATGAAGTGGAGTTGTGCCACCACTAGCAGCGTTAAGCCATGAAGCCAGATAAAACTCTTCGTTGGTCGCCAAAAGATCCGATGCTCTTGATCTAATTCTTTCTTCATCTATAAAAATGACTTCCGTATTAGATGGCATACGATCCAAGATACTTTCAGTTGATTCAACGAGAAGTGGAATAAATGACTCCATACCTTCTGATGCAATGCCTTCTGATAATTTTTCCAATATTTCAGATGCTTGAGGAAAATCGACGATCAGTGCTCGTGCCTTTGCTTGAACGCCAGGTGTAAGCAACAACTCACGGCAGGGCAATATCTTGATACTTTCATTTAATGCACCCGTTGTGCGTTGTCCAGCAACATCAAAATAACTAATATCTTCTATCTCGTCACCAAAAAAATCAATACGTACAGGTTGATTTGATAATGGTAGAAACACATCAACAATTCCACCGCGAACTGCAAATTCTCCACGTCGTTCAACCAAATCAGTGCGTTGGTATGCGAGTTCTCCAAGGTGATCTATAAGTTCTTTTAAATCGTATTGCGCGCCTGCTGTTAATTCGCGTACTGGCGTTTGGGCAAGAGAATTAATTATTCGATGAATAAGCCCACGCACTGGAGTAACAACGATCGGATTATGAGATTTATTTTCTTTTAGTTCAATCAAAGTTGCAATGCGTTGTGCAACTGTGTCACTGCGAGGACTTAAACGCTCATGCGGCAAAGTTTCCCAAGCAGGAAATTCAAATACATCATCATGTAATTCTCTGAGATCGTTAACTAAGTCTTCACTCGATCTGCTGGAGCTTGTAACAATTAAAAGTGGTCGCTCTGCTGCTCGAATTGATGCAAGAAATGGGTGCAATGAAGTTGGCGCAATGATGCGCTTTTTGGATTCAAGTGCATCGCGGATGTGTGCATCTGCTGCAAGTGCATCGCGGATGAGTTTCATCTGCGCCCCCTTTCTTATGCCATATCAACTATTGAGAAAACGCCTTAGGCCCCAACTCCGAAAGAACCGGAGGGGGCTTAAT
>JBEENC010000040.1:0-7527 GCA_041192285.1 Actinomycetota bacterium | reverse complement strand
CTGGTTGGTTCAGTCACACAGACCACAGTTAACGCTGTGCTGAAAGATCTCGAGAAGAACACGTACAGATTAAAGGGTGATGTCACACTTGTTGCCGAGGAACTTATTGATCGAGCGCTTAATAAGAAGCGGAAAAAATAGTTGCGACAAACGTTGATAACCGTCTTTTCTAGACATGGCTGCCACCTCTGTGATGTTGCCGTGGAAACACTTGAATCCATGAAGGCCGAATTAGATTACTCAATAGAAATTACCTACATAGATGGCAATACTGAACTTGAAAAGTTATTTGGCGAACAAGTTCCGGTAACTCATATTGATGGCGAGCACCACGATTTCTGGCGTGTTGATCCGATACGTTTTAGAGCTTGCCTTGAAACACATCGTCAGCGTCAATAATTTTGTAGGCATAACCTTGTTCGGCTAAGAAGCGCTGACGGTTTTGAGCAAAGTCTTGGTCGATAGTGTCGCGTGAAACAACTGAATAAAAGGTTGCACTTCGACCATCAGCCTTCGGACGTAAAATTCGACCCAGGCGTTGTGCTTCTTCTTGGCGTGAACCAAATGCACCCGAAACCTGAATTGCAATAGTTGCATCAGGTAAATCAATAGAAAAATTAGCTACCTTAGAAACAACTAAGCAGGTAACTTCGCCCGTTCTAAATTTATTAAACAAAATCTCACGCTCTTTTATAGGAGTTTCACCCTTAATAAGTGGAACTCCAAGTACTTCAGATAACTCATCGAGCTGATCAATATATTGACCAATAACCAATATTTGCTCGCCGGCATGGTGGGCAACTAATGATTCAACAACATTTCGCTTTGTGCGAGTTGTTGCACAGAATCGATATCGCTCTTCAGGTTCGGCGGTTGCATATGAAATTCGCTCTGCTTCACTGAGATTTACTCGGATTTCAACGCATTGCGCAGGAGCGATATATCCCTGAGATTCAATCTCTTTCCAGGGAACATCAAATCTCTTTGGACCAATGAGTGAAAAAACTTCACCTTCCATCCCATCTTCGCGAACAAGTGTTGCAGTTAGTCCTAAGCGACGACGAGATTGGATATCAGCTGTAAAACGAAATATTGGTGCGGGCAATAAATGCACTTCATCATAAATAATTAATCCCCAGTCATGAGTATCAAAGAGATCTAGGTGGGCGTAAACGCCATTTTTCTTCTTCGTCATGACTTGGTAAGTCGCAATTGTTACGGGGCGAATCTCTTTCTTGGCACCGGAGTATTCGCCAATCTCATCTTCATTAAGAGTTGTGCGCTTGAGCAATTCTTCACGCCATTGTCGCGCTGCGATTGTGTTTGTAACAAGAATTAGTGTTGTTGCTTTAACGTGTGCCATCGCTGCGGCACCAACTATTGTTTTTCCAGCGCCACAAGGCAGGACAACCACACCAGAGCCACCGTGGCAAAATCCTTCTGCTGCTAACTCTTGGTATGGACGGATCTTCCATCCATCTTGCTTGAGTGCAATTTCATGGGCTTGTCCATCAACGTATCCTGCAAAGTCTTCTGCTGGCCAGCCAAGTCGAAGAAGTGATTGTTTAATCTGTCCACGTTGACTTGGATGCACAGCAATTGTGTCATTATCAATTCGCACACCCAACAGCGGTGCAATCTTTTTGGCACGGATAACTTCTTCAAGCACTGCTGTATCAGTTGTTATAAGGATTAAGCCGTGCACAGGATCTGCTTCAAGACGCAAGCGACCGTAGCGTGACATTGTTTCTGCAACATCAACGAGAATTGAATGTGGAACCGCATAGCGCGAATACTTAATGAGTGTGTCGATAACCATTTCGGCATCGTGCCCAGCAGCGCGTGCATTCCAGAGACCAAGATTCGTTAATCGATATGTGTGAATGTGTTCGGGGGAACGCTCAAGTTCTGCAAATGGAGCAATCGCACGGCGACATTCAGTTGACATCCCATGATCAATATCTAAAAGTAGTGTTTTATCGCTCTGGACGATCAATGGCCCATCAGTCATTGAGTAAGTCCTTAATAAATTCATGTAAGAAAGTGCTGCGCTCTTCAAGAGCTTTAATACTTATCGATTCAGTTGTGGCATGTGCGCCAGAACCAACAGCGCCGAGTCCATCTAGAACTTTGGCACCAGCTGCTGCAGCCAAGTTTCCGTCGCTGGCGCCGCCAACGGAGGCATGACCAAGAGGTTGCATACCAATACGAGCAGCAACTTTTTCTGCTCGCTCATAGAGCTCCATGGTTGATGTTGTTTCTAGTGGTGGACGATTTAACCCACCGGTAACTTCTATGCGCGCTTCTGGATGCAATGGAATCAGCCCACGGATTGCCGCGTCAACGCGATTAATTTCATCAGTTGAAAATGATCGTGCATCAATATCTAGAACTGCGTAATCAGGAACGGTATTAGTTGAGTTTCCGGCTTTTACGAGAGTTGGAACAACGGTTGTCTGCTTCTCTTTATTTTCTAAGGATGCAAGTGATGTAATGATGTGTGCAATTTCTATCGTTGCGTTAATTCCTTTTTCTGGTTCGAGCCCAGCATGTGCTGCGCGGCCATGCACATGAACTTGATACATCGCTGTGCCCTTGCGACCAGTTTTTACTTTTCCATCAATTGCGGCTTCAAGCACTAGAACTGCCTTTGCTTTTGATGACACATCTTGAATCAATTTACGAGATGCGTGACTTCCGGTTTCTTCATCAGTTGTGCCAATAAGTGCAACAGAACCACTAATTCCTTTAAGTGCAAAGAGTGCTTGAACAAATCCAGCCTTCATGTCATATGTGCCAGGACCGCGAAGTACATCGCCTTCTATCTGCCACAACGGAGTAAATGAACCAATTGGCCAGACCGTGTCTAGGTGTGCAAGTAAAACAACGTCAGGTTGTGCGGCGCCCCACCAAAAAACTGGACGTCCTTCTATTTGGCGAATCTCTGCAGGAGTTCCAAGAACACGAGTCGCAATATCACTTGCTAAACGAACAACATCGTTGCAGGCATTTAGATCTTCAGTAGGAGATTCACACTTCACTAAAGCTTCAAGGGCTGCCAACATAGGGTTAAGTCTGCCGTATTCGCCTTGCTTCTCGCTTGTCATAGCGGAGCAACCCCCGTAATACGTGGAATTCTAAATGTCTGCATCTCGCCTGTGCCGTGGTCGCGAGCAACGAGTGAACCAGCGGAGATTTTAAGCGGATCAATAATGCGATGTGAAACCGCTCCATTGTTATCTGCATACCCAATTGAGAGCGAGCGTTGTTCTTGAATGTATTTGAGCAAAATATCTAGCGTTTCATTTGCAGTTGTGCGCGGTAATGCACCGAGCGCGTTATTTGCAATATTGCGAAGTGTGCTCTGCTTGTGGCTAGATTTTTCACCCACGCGAATTGTGCGAATCGCTGCGGTGAGCGCCGCATCTGTTGGGACTTCTAATTCACCAATAATGCGGGGAGGACGTGGTTTGGATTGCGCTCTTGATGAGCGTGGACCAGTCAGCAACATTCCATTAGTCGATTCTGCAGCAGGAAGATATCCAGCGTTACGCAACACATTCATTACATCGTGTGCATCCATGTCGCAGATCATTACTTCGGATGCAATTCTGCGAAGAGATAAAATATCTAAACGCTTATCACTAATTATTTGAGTGATGAGTGCGGGATCTTCACAACGAATAAATGATGAAGTATTTCCAACTCGCAGACGACCGTGCTTCTTAGCAACATCTGAAATCAAGTATTCAAGTGGTTGTGGGATCGGAGTCTTAGAAGTCTTGCGCAAGAACGCAATAATTTCATCGCCCGTTTTACCATGATCTAAACCGCGACGAATGGTTGTGTCAGTAAATCTATAGACAGTTGCGCCGCCGCGGCTTTCGATATCACCGATGATTGCAAGGACTGCAGCAACATCATGGACCAGTGGTCCTGGCGCAATTGCGGTGTTATCGCTTTGAATAAGAATGTGATCAACAGGTTGTGGAAGATCGGTATCAATTATTTCTAGTTCAGCACCAGTTAGAAACTCTTGTCCGTACTTAGAAATAACGCCTTGGCCTGTAATACCAAGCCACTCTGCTTCGCGAAGAGTCCACTGCACCATTTCTTCTTGTAGACCTGGGTTTCGCTTCGCCGGTGCACACCATTTAACGCGCTTGGTAAAGCTACTTAACTCTGGTGCATTTTCTTTGTTTTCGGCTAAGAGTTTTAAAACTAATGCGCGAGTGCTTGCTGCATTGACTCGATCTAATTCGGGCCCAAGTGCTGCTGTGTTCTTAGATTCAGCGCGACCAACTAGTCCACTCACACGAGATGTAATAAGCCATGGCGCTGCAATCGCCTGCCATCTAGTCGATGCGCTTTGTGTAAGCCAAATATCAAAGTTATTTGTTGGCAGAATTTTGTCATCGGCATCGATAGTGACAAGTCCTGCGAGATAAACAAGTTCTGCAACGAATGCAGCACAGTTCTCATCAATACCCATATGTGTTGCAATAATTTTTAAATCACGAACACCAAGGCCGCCAGCACGAAGTGCATCCGCTGGCTCTTGTGCCCAATACTCAAGAATTTCATCAACCCAACGCAAAACAGTTGCAACGTTAGCGATCGCAGCGAGCTGAACATTTCGAGCATCGCGTTTAGTGCCCTTTATTTCAGGGGGTGTCATTTCCCGTTCTTTGTGAACTTTTCCGCCTCGTAGATAAATACCTACTTCGCGGGGAAGAATTACCGTGCGTTGATCAAGGGGCACCATAAAGTTTTCTTCAAGTAACCAAGTAACACCTGGACCAGGATTTTTAATATCACCAATGCTTCCACGGGGTGGTCCCCAAATAAGTCTTTTTAATACTTTCTTTGCAGCCTCTGGTGCTTCATCTAATTTTTTCAAAGTTAACTTTGCCATGGAAGCGGGACCAAGGCCTGCAATTTCACTACCTAATACATCGCGCACAGAGTTAGGTAATCTCATGCCGTCATCAGATGGATAAATAAGTCCACGCGCTATTAATCCAGGTAATACTTCCGCAGCAGCCTTTTCTGTTACTGCAATTATTTGTTTTTCATTAAATGGCTCATTAATAACTGCGCATGCTTCGAGAACTTGAAAGTACCATTGATTAAGTGCATCAATTGCGCGAGCAAGACTTGGCGCACTGCATGCACGGACTGCAAGGGATGCGATATCTGAAGGAACTGGAGAAATAAGATCGGCTCGGAATGTGAAGAGCTCTAAAAGGGCGTCATCATCTACAGAACGTAGATAGTCGGTAAATGAACGCATTTGCATAACTTGCCTACATTACAGGGGATTAGTTCGTGCTGTGAAATCGAGTTAGCGTGAACGCCTGCCAGGTGCCAGCCAGATTCCGGCAGCAGCAAGTCTTGACACCGTGGGACCGATAATTTTGATAATAAAGCGCGCGCGACGAAAATCGTGAATTGGCCATCCTTCTGCAAGCGCGCGCAAACTTAGTATTGCATCGGGATTAATCGCCGATGGATGTCCAACTGCTTCAAGCAAGGGAAAGTCATTATGACTGTCGGAATATGCGTAGCACTCTGAAAGTTCAAATCCTTTTTCTTTAGAAAGGGCTGAGATTGCAATTGCTTTTTCTTTTCCGTGCAATAAATTGCCCAACATTTGACCTGTGTATTTTCCATCGCGAACTTCGGCTTTACTTCCGAGAGCCCCGGTAAAACCCAAATTTTTTGCAATCAAAATTGCCATATCTTCTGGGGCTGCAGTCACAAGCCACACTTCTTCGCCTGCATTTAAATGTCTTTGTGCAATATTAATTGTTCCTTGCCAGCAAGCAGGTGAAACATACTCATCATAAATTTGTTGTGCGATCGAATGAATTTCTGCAACATCGTGGCCACCAATAAATTGTGTAGCCGCATCTTGAAAACGCTTGATTTCATCTTTTTTTTCTTTGCCTGTTAAACGAAAACGTAAATTGGCGAACGCGAAACGTGAAAGATCTGTCTTTGTGAAATATCCACGTTTGTACATTCCTTTTCCGAGGAAGAAGAGCGTCGAGCCGCGTATAAGCGTGTTATCTACATCGAAAAAGGCAACTCGGTTGGTTGTGAGCGCCATGTCACAACCTTAGCGAGAAGGGAAGGTTTATGACGCTTTATGCTTAGTACATGAGTTCGACGGTACATGTGGTCAGACACGGCGAGGTACATAACCCGCAGAAGATTCTTTATGGACGTCAACCTGGTTGGACACTTTCAGAACGTGGTCACAAAATGGCAGCTACGTTGGGAGATTGGTCGAAGAGTATTGATTTAGGTGCGTTACATGTATCACCCCTACAACGTGCACAAGAAACAGCAGCACCAATAGCCGCAGTGCACAATATAAAAATCACAACTGATGAACGATTAATTGAAGCAGCGAATATATTTGAAGGAAAACCTTTCGGAATTGGTGATGGTGTTTTAAAGCATCCAACAGCGTGGAAACACCTATGGAATCCATGGAAACCTTCATGGGGTGAGCCTTATGAGGAACAAATCACTCGAATGCTGGCAGCGGTATTTGCAGCGCATGATGCAGCACATGGCAAAGATGCAATCATCGTTTCACATCAATTACCAATCTGGATTCTTCGCAGCGCCATCGAAGGTCGCCGCCTTCTTCATGATCCACGCAAACGCGAATGCGCATTAGCAAGTGTGACCAGTATTCATTTTGACGATGACGCAATGATTAGTGGCACTAGTTATAGCGAACCCGCCGCTCAACTTTTACCACCAAAGAAATGAAAATTAGAAGCCTTGTACTTTTGCCACTCATGGCCGTGGCGCTTTCATCATGCGGCGGTGGAGGCTCATCGATTGCCGAAGAGAGTTTTGTTTCTGGAAATGGAAGCGTTTCTTACATTAAGCAATCAGATCGAATTGCAGCGCCCCAACTCTCCGGAATGACTCTTTCTGGAAAAAATTACACATTTAGTGGTGGCCAGGTTGCTGTTGTTAATGTGTGGGCATCGTGGTGCGCACCGTGTCGCGCAGAAGCACCAACACTGATAGCACTCTCAGAAAAATACACAGACGTTGCATTTATCGGAATTCTTACACGTGATAATCCAGTAAATGCAGAAGCATTCGAACGCCGTTTTGCAATCCCTTATCCAACGCTCATCGATGATTCTGTTTTGATTGGGTTTAGAAAATCATTACCAGCTAATGCGATTCCATCTACTGTCGTCATAGATAGGAGTGGCAATGTAGCGGCACGTATTTCAGGAGAGGTCACAGTTGCATCCCTTAGCGAACTCATTGAGAAGGTGAGTGGCGAGTGAAGGAATTTCTTGTAGAACAGATATTGGATGGCTATTTAATAACAGCATTTCCGATCGCACTCCTTGCCGGGTTAATTTCATTTTTATCACCATGTGTATTGCCATTAGTACCTGGCTATATTTCTTATGCCGCAGGGTTTTCAAAGAGTCGTGGTCGAGTACTTCTTGGATCTTTTCTTTTTGTTGTGGGTTTTAGCGTTCT
>JBEENC010000039.1:0-7587 GCA_041192285.1 Actinomycetota bacterium | reverse complement strand
GCTGTTTTAAAAGGACATGATGAAGTCAGCGAACTCGGTGGGCTCTATGTTCTCGGAACAGAACGGCACGAATCAAGGCGCATCGATAATCAGTTACGTGGACGTTCTGGCCGCCAAGGCGATCCTGGAGAATCTCGCTTCTACCTTTCATTACAAGATGAACTCATGCGTAGATTTAATTCAGGCCTTGTTGAACGATTCTTATCAGCCGCTGGAATTCCAGATGATGCACCGATCGAATCAAAGATGGTCTCAAATGCTATTCGTTCAGCACAGACTCAAGTAGAAGCTCAGAACTTTGAAATCCGTAAGAATGTTTTAAAGTATGACGATGTCATGAACCGTCAACGCGAAGTAATTTACGGTGAACGCCGCCTGGTATTAGAAGGTAAAGACATCAAGGATCAAGTTGCTGAATTCATGAGTGAAACACTGGATGCATATGTTGATGCAGCTACGGCAGAAGGATTCGCCGAAGATTGGGATCTAGAAAAACTTTGGAGAGCCTTAAAGGCGATTTATCCGGTTTCATTTACAGTTGAAGAAATTGATAAAGAAGTTGGTTCACGAGTTGGATTAGATGTCGAATTTTTGCGCAATCGAATTCAAGACGATGTGACCACTGCATATCAAAAACGCGAAGAGAGCCTTGGCACTGAAGTAATGCGCGAATTAGAGCGCAAAGTTTTGCTCTCAGTTCTAGACCGCAAATGGCGTGAGCATCTGTATGAAATGGATTATCTGCAAGAGGGAATTGGACTTCGCGCAATGGCTCAGCGTGACCCACTCGTTGAATATCAGCGTGAAGGGTTTGATCTTTTCACTGCGATGATGGATGCCATTAAAGAAGAGATAGCTAGTTATTTGTTTAACATCGAAGTTCAAGTTGAAGGTGGCAACAAGGTTCAAGCAAAAGGCCTCGAACAACCAGAGGCACCGGCAGTAGCGCTTAAGTACACCGCTGCCGATGAAGATGGTGTTACACGTTCAACGGATGTGTCTAGAAATGGACCATGCCCTTGTGGATCAGGTAGGAAATTTAAACGTTGCCACGGTGCTGCTTAATTTCTTAAAGCAAGTCCAAAGCAGTACACAACCAACGATTATCAACTCCTTCAAATCGAATTGATAGCGCGCGCAAACGTTCTCCGAATCTAACCGTTACGACAGATTCACAAATGCCATCTAATGGTTCGCTTTGATGAATTGTTCGAAGTTTTCCTACCTCTTTAAATGTTCCGGCGCGAGCGTGTAACTCAGTGAAAATCTTTCGATGACACATGCGAGTTAATTGTGAAGGTGAACGACGCCCAGCCCAGATCTCAAGAACACTGACAACAAATCTCATTGTCCATTCGTGCAACTCCGGCAAATCACTTGCAGAAGTTGGCTGTGGTGAGAAATCAGGATCGTATTCATCATCAAAAGTCGAAGGAATTAAATAAAGTCGAGCCTTTTGTTTTTCATGTTCTTCTACAATTGGTCGAAACATTTCTAACATCGGGTGTTGCCAATCTTCGGCTTCACAACTAGAAATATGCGCATAAGTAACAGGCTTGATTAATGAAATGCTCTCTAAGGTTGTCATGAGCTGAGATTGGCTCAGATGCGCAGGGGGTGAAACAGGTAAAGAGATGAATCCCAACTCACCAAAAAGTATGAATGTGGAGTACTGATGGATGCGAATTCTTTCTAGCGTTGAGTACCTTCCTATGGCCAACTATAGAAAATCCTCACGCTCACGTTTACTCCTAGCAATCGCCCTCATCGCAGCCTCGCTTATCAGTGCTTTTATATTTTCTTCTCTAGCAAACCAAAAAACCAGCATGATTGTCTCCACAAATTTTTTACTGCCGGGACACCAGATAACTGAAAGTGATCTCACACAAATTCAAGTTTCACTCGGAGAAGTCGCAGATAATTATGTAAGTGATACATCGCAAATTGTCGGTTCCTTTATAAAACTAAGGATTGAAGCGAGGGAGTTAATTTCAAAGAGTGCGATTTCATCACAATCTGATGCGATTTCGCTGAGTTCTGTTCCATTAAGTATTCGATCAGCGGATGCCCCTGACGGGCTAATTCCAGGAGCTGCGGTTGATATTTACTGGGTTCAAGATGACACAAACTATGAGTTGCAACTTATTCCAGAATTAGTAGTTGCGGGTGCGCACGTGCTTGCGATAACCAAGAGTGGTTCAAACTTTGGTAGTGAAATTGCTTTAACAGTGGCTGTGAGCTCTGAAGATGTGCTCTTACTTCTTGGTGCAACATCTCAAGGCCGCGTAGTTCTTGTGAGCTCTCATGGCTGACATTGCACTGCCCGTTATAGTCACGGCAATTTCAAACTCTGATCAAGAAAGTTTCATAGCAGGTACGTTATTCACACAAGGATGGAGCGTCATTCATCGAGCAGTTGACTTCGAATCCCTTGTTGAATTCGCTGCTAATCAACAGGAGCAAGCCAGTACTGCACTTCTTCTGTATTCACCTGACTTAAATGGATTTGATTCTAATATATTTGAAACACTTTCATTATGTTTTCGACAAATAATTGGATTTGCTTTATCAAATACCGAACGTAGCGCGGATGATTCATTGTATGAAATTCCAGCAACAGCGCCACAACTGGCAACATTCATACGTGGATACGTGAGGTCGCCATTAATAAGAAAACTCAAGCCACTGATACCACCCGAAAAACGTGCTCGTGTAATTGCTATTTCATCCGCAGGATCCTGTACAGGTGCCAGCACTGTAGCCATCAACCTTGCCTATGAATTGAGTTTGCAATCAAAAAAAATCTTGCTCATCGATGCGAATCTCGCCGATTCAAATATCGCAGTATATTTAGATCAAAGAAACCTCGTTGATGAAGAGCTATGGAGACTCTCTTCGCCGTTTCTATATATTAAAGAGTTAACGCGTCAAAGAATTGCCGAATTTGATTCATTTATTGAAAAAGCAAATCCTGAATTTGATTTCATAATCCTTGACATTGGGACCATCCATGATCTGTCTTCGCAGTTATCTGATAGACGCGCAGATTCATTGGTGATTACATGGGTGGGCGATCACGCTGATGATTTATGGATCATTGCTAGACCTGATCGAATCGGACAGGTGCGTTTTAAGAAAATTACATCAATTCTTAATAGAACTTCAGTAATTCCTTCTATTACTTTCGTACTCAACATGCGTTCAAATGGGCGAAAGGGACAGGAAGAAGAAAAAACTTTTCTGGCAACGGCCACGACTCACAAAGCGCAGCACCTATACGTTCTACCTATCGATGCCCGAAATACAGCAAACTCATCACATTCGCGGGGCGCTCTTGCTGAGGTAAATGAACGAGGAATTCTACGAAAAGCGTTGGCCGCCATTGCAAGTGAAATGATTTCATAAACTCTTATACCCTTGGCTTATGCGTGCATATCTACCTCTGACGTTTGATGAAGTCAGAGATTTTTATCTTCAAAAAACCTTTGCGCCCAAAATTGTTTATGCTCCAACGATTAAATTCATCACTGCCAATCCAGAGCTAGATGAAGAAGAAGCTGAATACGAAATTTCAATGATTGCGGCCCGCACATCTGGTGGATTTGTTATTGCAGTTGAACTCGCGGACAAAGAAGTTTCTCAACATAAAGAAGAAACTATCGAATTACTTAACAAAATTATCTGGGGAAATGTTGAAGCCCTCTTTGTATATGATTCAGTTGAGGATGAATTAACCTGGTATGCAACGCAAGAAATCGGCGATTACTTACAATCCGTAGGTAGCAAGTAATGCCACGCCTGGAAGATCTTGTGCACGGTAGATCACCCCTTACCGCTCAACATATTCACAGAATTCAAGAACTCATAGCTGACTGGCAATTGCTCGCAGACTTGTCTTTTGCTGATTTAGTTCTCTGGGTTCCGCTGCGCAAGGATTTCAAAAGTTGGCCGAGTGGCTATGTTGCAGTTGCTCACATCCGTCCAACAACAGCGGCAACAATTTTTACTCATGATGTGATTGGTGATGAAATCGAATGGGGATCAAAACCACTAATTGACCAAGCACTTTCAAATGGTGAAATTATTAGAGATTCAGAGCCAGAATTAGTCGGCGAAGCCATGATCAAAGTGGAAACAGTCCCAGTAATTTTTGAATCGCAAGTAATTGCTGTAATTTCTCGACACAGAAGCGCAGAGTCAATGAGCACTCCAAGTCGCCTTGAACTTAATTATCGAGAAATTGCACACAAGTTATATGCAATGGTCTGTGAAGGAACCTTCCCATATTCAGGGGCTCATGAATATCTAGATCCCGCACCACGTGTGGGCGATGGATTAATTCGGTTAGATGTCAACGGAATTATTTCTTTTGCAAGCCCTAACGCACGTTCTGCATATAACAGACTTGGATGGGATAACGATCTTGAGGGGTTTAACCTCGGTGAAATTAGTGAGCAGATAAACAAAAAAAACCATGATGCTGATGATCAAGGTTTACGAAGTCGTCTCAGCGGTAAGAATCTACAACGTACAGAGTGCGAAAATGAAGGTGCAACAATTGATTTAATTGTGCTTCCGTTATTGGCAAAAGCGGATCGTATCGGAGCAATTGTCTTGATTCAAAATGTAACGGAATTGCGACGCCGCGAACGTGTAATTGTTACTAAAGATGTAACAATTAAAGAGATTCATCACCGTGTAAAAAACAATCTACAGACAGTCTCTGCGCTGTTGAGGTTACAAGCTCGCCGTATTGAAGATCCCAGCGCAAGTGCAGCCCTTGATGAAGCAGTGCGTCGAATTGCATCTATCGCTTTGGTTCACGAAACGCTTTCAACTAGTTCAGAGGCAAGCGTTGCCTTTGATCAAGTATTGGATTCACTTATAACTCATGCCCTAGATTTAAGCCCTCGAATGAGTGAATTAAAAATAACTCGCACCGGAGAAATTTCATCTCTTGATCCACGCATTGCTACTCCTCTCGCGTTAGTCATCACAGAGTTAATTCATAATGCCTTCGAGCACGGCTTGGCTACAGAAGGTTCTGGCTTACACATCAGCATTAATCGATCAAGCAAAAATTGCGTGATAGAGGTTTCAGATGACGGAGTGGGCTTGCCAAGTGATTTTGACTTTAATACTTCTTCTAATTTAGGACTTCAGATTGTAAGAACCTTGACCGAAAACGAGTTAAAGGGCTCTATCGAACTAAAGTCAACACAGAATTCAACGGTGGCAAAACTTTCATTTCCACTTTAACCAGGATTATTTATTTGATTTTGATCCTGCAGACGTGCGCGATTTCTAGCAGCACGGCGCTTTAATGCACGACGCTCATCTTCTGAAAGTCCGCCCCACACTCCAGCATCCTGACCACTTTCAAGAGCCCACGCTAAGCACGGTTCCTTAACGATGCAACGATTACAAACCTTTTTTGCTTCTTCAATTTGTGTAATTGCTGGTCCGGTGTTTCCGACAGGAAAGAAGAGCTCTGGATCCTCATCACGACATGCAGATTGATGACGCCAATCCATGACTGAACCATCCTTTCTACATGAAAGATTTTTGAAAATTACTAAATACGAGGCATCAGTGCCCACGCAACGACTTAATTATCTCGTTTATTCATTACTTAAACAAGGATGTCCGGCCAAAGATTTCTGCGAATGAAGTGATTTAAGTCGCCATCGATTGAATTCTTATGCGTGCCCCCGGCAGGAATCGAACCTGCGCACCAGCCTTCGGAGGGCTGTGCTCTATCCCCTGAGCTACGGGGGCGCATGCGCAAGGTTATCAGCGCGTGCATGAACACAAATGAGGTGCGAGAATTCAGAGATGAGCGCACATACGGCATATTTTGCAACTGGTTGTTTTTGGGGTGCCGAAAGACGATTCTGGAATTTAGATGGAGTTATCCAAACAAGTGTTGGTTATATGGGCGGAACGATTGCCAATCCTTCTTACGAATTAGTCTGCACCGGCAGAACTGGACATACAGAATCGGTCAAAGTTATATTTGATGTAAGCACAATCTCCTATTCACGGTTATTGAAAGAATTCTGGGAGATGCATGATCCGACCACAATGGATCGCCAGGGCAATGACATTGGTTCTCAGTACAGAAGTGCGATTTTCACAACATCTGATGAACAAAGAGTTGAAGTTCAAAGATCTCTAAATATTTATCAGAACGCACTCGATGCTAATTCCATTGGCAAAATTGTTACTGAAGTTTCGCCAGCAAGTGAACACGAATATTTTGAAGCCGAGGAGTATCACCAGCGCTATCTCGAGAAGAATCCACAGGGCTATGACTGTCATTCAAACACGGGAGTGGGCTTTCCTGAGACTGTGGTGAACATGTGAGTAAGAAAATTCAGATTGATGATGCCGCGCTTAAAGCGCAATTAGATCCACTTTCCTACGATGTCTTGCGCAACGGTGCAACGGAGCGAGCATTTACAGGGGAGTACACAGACACTGAAACAACAGGTGTGTATAAGTGCAAAGCGTGCCAATCCGAATTATTTAGAAGTGAAACAAAATTTCACTCCGGCTGTGGGTGGCCAAGTTTTTATGCTCCAACAGAAAATGATGCGGTCACACTTATTGAAGATCGCTCCCTTGCCCCTCGTGTTAGGACTGAAGTTAGATGCGCCGCTTGCGACTCACATCTGGGACATGTATTTGACGGCGAAGGTTTTGATACACCAACTGATCAACGTTGGTGTATTAATTCTGTTTCACTCATTCTTGAACCTAAGTAAATTGCCCAATACAGTTCATTTATGAAATATGACGTTATCGTCATGGGCGCAGGTCACAATGGATTAGTTTCTGCCGCCTATCTGGCCAAAGCAGGTAAGAGTGTTTTAATGTTAGAAGCCGCTGATGAAATTGGTGGTGCAACCGCAAGCGCTCGAGCATTTAAAGAATACGACGCACTCCTTTCACGCTATTCATATTTGATAGCACTTTTACCAGATCAAATTGTTAAAGATCTGGGTTTGAACTTTGAAACAATTTCACGAGAAGTTTCCTCTTATACTCCCTATAAAAAAAATGGTAAGGAATTAGGTTTACATATTTCTAGAGTCTGGGATAAGCAAACTGAAGAGTCATTTGTCGAACTAACTGGTTCTTCAGATGAAGGTATTGCATGGCAGGAGTTTTATTCCGAGGTAGAAAAGTTTGCGCAAAAAATGGCCCCAACTTTTCTGGAACCACTGCGCACCAGAAGTGAGATGAAAGCTTTGATTGCCCAAGATCAAACATGGGATTATCTAATTGAAAAACCAATGGCCGAAATTATTTGTTCCAAATTTAAGGATGATCTAGTTCAAGGAGTCGTTTTAACGGATGCACTGATTGGAACATTTGTATCGGCTAATTCAATTCAATCAAATATTTGTTTTCTTTACCATCTCATGGGAAATGGCACAGGGGAGTGGAAAGTTCCGCGCGGAGGAATGATCGCACTTGTAAAGGATTTAGAACGCGTGGTTCTATCACACGGTGTTGAAATCAAAACCAATTCTGAGGTTATGGAGATTTCAACCGATGCACATGGAGTCAAGGTGCAGACGG
>JBEENC010000038.1:0-7800 GCA_041192285.1 Actinomycetota bacterium | reverse complement strand
GTGTAGATGCTTTAAGTGGCGCACCTGGAATACTTTCTGCGAGGTATGCAGGAGTGCACGGCGATGATCAAGCAAATAACGCAAAGCTGTTAAAAGAGTTAGAAAATATCCCTGAAGAAAAACGTGGCGCACACTTCACCTGTGCTGCAGCCCTTGTGCTGACCGATGGCAAAGAGCATGTGAGTGAGGAAATCTTTGAAGGTTCGATTCTGTATGCCCCGCTTGGTGATCAAGGCTTTGGCTACGACCCCTTATTTAGACCACAGGGTTTTTCAATCTCAAGTGCGCAAATGAGCGCGGAAGAGAAGGATTTGATTAGCCATCGTGGTAAATCACTCCGTGCAATAGCACCTCACGTAATCGGTTTGCTGACTTCGCTGGGGTAAACTTCTGCTATCCGAGTGCGTGAAGTAAGAACGTACCAATACCCAAGGAGTACAAGTGGCTGTCAAGAAAACCGCTAAGAAATCAACAAAGAAGAGCGCTAAGAAATCAACAAAGAAGAGCGCTAAGAAAACTGTTGCTCGTAAGTCAACTTCTAAGAAAACCGTAAAGAAAGTTGCAAAGAAGAGCACTGCGCGTAAATCTGCAGTAAAGAAGAGCGCAAAAAAGTCTGCACGTCGCGCGACATCAGTTGATCGTCTTGTAGTTCCAGCTGTTCCAATTGGTGGTTCACGTGGTCGCATAGATGTATCAACTGTTCCAGCACCACGCCCTGTTGCAAAATCAGTAAGTTTTGAAAATAAGCCAAAGCAAGGCGCATCAAATCGTGTAGTTGCAGTTGTTGTAGTAGGAATAGTTATTCTAGCAATTCTCGTGTGGTCAAAATCAGGGAAAGCAGGAGATGACGCAGCGGTTCCAACAACGCCATCTGCAACTGCAACCATGACTGATGAACCAACCATGACTGAAGAGCCAACGACACCAGCAGAACCAGTTGGAACAGTTGAAGCACCAACATCATTCGTCGCACTTCGTTCAGCAGATGGAATGAATCTTCGCTGGAAAGCTCCAATGGCAACAGAAGGACTTACAGGATTTAATGTTGAACTTAAGCCAGCAGGTGGAGAGTGGGCAGTTGTTGCTACGACTGGGCCAACAGAACTTACTCATGCTGTCATGCTTTCAAGTTCAGATAGCTGGACACAATTTCGAGTATCAAGTGTCTATGCAGATGGACAAAGTGCATCTGCAAAGATCTTCGGACTTCCAGGTCAATACGAGTAAATCTTTAAATTAAGAAAGCCCTCGCACATCGCGGGGGCTTTTTTAATTGGGTCTAATTTAATTGAGAAAGAATCGCATCCACATAAACACTGATACCAGTTGGCACTAAGTGCACACCATCAGGTGCGAAGTATTCTGGATGACCCTCTGAAATACTGTTCCAATCAACAATTTTCACATTCTGATACAGCGCAGCAACCTTTTGGATTAAGGAATTGTTCTCATCTTTCCATCCTCGTGGCACCGCAGTATTGACAACAATTATTTGTGGCTGATCCTTTATAGCTTCAAATATTGAAACAACTTCACTTTCAACTAGCCGATTGTTATTTCCCATGTTGACAATAATTGGGGCATCAAGCATTCGAGCCTTATCTTTATTAAGAACTTGAATTAATTCTGGTGCCTGACGTCCAACATGGGCATTTATTAATCCAACCTGCCGTCGGTTAGATAATTCATTGCGAATTCCAAGGATGACGGAATCACCTACAACCCATAGTCCATCTGAAGGATTAGTGATTTGAGTTTCTACTTCAGCCTCAGAAGTTATCTCTAACTTTAATTTAGCAAGATTTCGATCACTGATAGCGATGGCATTTGCACTAACCAAAGAAGTTGCAGCGACCAACGAAATGATTGACAGTGCCAATGTACTTTGCTGACGCACACGTACTTTCTTGGTCCGATACTTCATTCCCCTAAACCAAGATTCGATGTAACCATTTCTAAAGGGCAATTCAACCCACCGAAGTGAGATGTCGGCTAGGGCGAAAACAATCAGAATTCGAAGCGCGTATAAAGCCCAACTAGCTCCTGCAAGATCAACACTTGGACGCGTTACTTGGAAGATAATCCAATGCCACAAGTAGATGGCGTATGAACGTTCACCGATCCATAAGATGGCTTTTCCTTGTAATAACGGTGCAAATCGTGAAGCTGGATGAACAATAGACATAATAATTGCGCCTCCAAATAATCCAGCCAATGGAAACGCTATTTTGTAAAGCGTTGGATTGCTCTCTTCGATAAATAAAAAACAAGAGAGAAGTCCAAGGAATCCGAATATACCGATTCCGTCAATAACATCCTGTGCTCGCCTTGCAATATCAATCTTTAAATTCTGCGGAATCCAATTAACAGCCAATGCGGCGCCGAGAAATAAACCAATACTGTGAGTATCTGTACCAAAATAAACGTGGCTCACGCTCTGTGAAGAGTTTGAGTCAATCCTCAAGGAAACCAAGAGAAGTGCGACACCAGATCCAATTGCAATAAATAGCGCCGCAGCAGGAATAATCTTTTTTCCTAATTGGCGAAGCACCACAAGCAAAATAAGCGGCCAAATTAAATAAAATTGTGCTTCTACTCCAAGAGACCACGTATGTTGCAGCAGCGGTGGTCGACCAATTGCTTCGAAGTAATCCTGCTGTCTAAATACGAGCCACCAATTCATAACGCCTAGAAGCGAAAAGGGCGTATCCGTCAAAAGCCTTTTAATTGTGTCCGGTGCCCACACCCCAATAAATAGGGTGGTGGTAACAATCATGAAAACTAATGGTGGAAGTAATCTGCGTAGACGAGATTTATAAAATGCTCTCAAATCTAATCCACCGCTTCGATGTATTGAATCCAAAAGCAAACGAGTAATGACATATCCGGAAATAACAAAAAATAGATCTACGCCGAGAAAACCACCAGGAATCCAAGGGACACCTAAGTGATAGAGCATCACCGCAATAACTGCGATAGCCCGCAATCCATCAATTGCAGGAATGTATCTAATTCCGCGCGGAGCAGACATGGGAATTACTTACGCTTTGCAGAAATCTTCTTTGCAACCTTTTTGGTCGACTTACCCTTAGGTGCATTAAGTGCTGCTTTAGTGCGCTGACTTTCAACACGAATAGGTCCACGATTAATTACTGTGTCATCTGGGTTAAGATTTTCAAGAACGCTCTTTTGAAGTTCAGCCAAACGAGTAAACGCGCTTTCCAGTCGTGTGCGAGATTGATGTATCGCACCTTCTGCAGCATCAAGTGATTGGGTTTGAATTCTGTACAAGCGTTCAGCCTCTGAAATAACACCAGAAAGCCATTGACGATAATTCGAAACTTCAGCAGTTGCTCCGGAGATAATGCGCTCTCCTTCGCGGCGTGCTGCTTGGGCAAGTGCTGTAACTTCGCGCTTCTTATTTTCCATTGCGCGCTCTGCTGTATCTTCTGCATTTGCAATCAAATCTTGAGCTTCTGATTCTGCAGCTTGAAGATATTTGCGGCCACGAGATTCAGCAGCTGAAAGCATTGACGCTGCTTTATTTTGAGCAGATTCAAGTGCATCTTTAGCTGCACGGGATGTTTCATTAACGAGTCGATCAGAGGTGGCTTGCGCACGAGCTTCGCGCAACTGTGCAGACTTAATCATAGTCATCGCAGTTTCAGTTGCGAGAATTTCAAACTCTTCCTTACTTAATGAAGTTATGTCGCGTCGCGAGCGAAGATCAGCAAGTTGTGTTTCAAGTTCGCGGATACGGTCGACAGAACCCGAAGTGGTTTGTTCTTCACCTGTAAAACCAACCCAATTAAGGAAACTCTTCTTCTCGCTCATTATTTTCCTTGCTGCCGATGGATAATTTCTAGAGGTTCTCTAGGGGCTTTAGATTAGAGCAGTAAGGGGTATCGGCAAAAGTCCCTGCGTGGGGTACTTGGGCTAGTCCGAGTATTTAGCCATGTATTAATCGCGGTAAATGGCCATCGAGACGGCTATGTACTGGGATATCCAGGCTGCTAAAACGAAGATATGAAAGAGCTCATGAAAACCAAAATATTTTGCATAGCGACCCGGTTTTTTCAATGCGTAAAAAATTGCACCCACAGAATAAAAAAGTCCACCAATAATAATTGGAAGTAAAACCCAGAGGCCCCCTTCTTTATATAGCTGCGGCGTATAAATAACTGCAACCCAACCGAGTAACAAATAATTAGCAACATATAACCAACGTGGAGCCCCAACCCAAAACACACGGAGGCCAACGCCAGCAAGAGCGCCAACCCACACAACTACAAGAAGAGTTACACGATCACGTCCTTCAAGAAGTGCCACTGCGAAAGGCGTGTACGAACCGGCAATTAGTAAATTTATATTGGCGTGATCCCAACGGCGCCACATAACTTTCTTTGCAGGCGACCATGGCACACGATGATAAATTGCTGAAACACTAAAAAGCATTATGGCAGTTATTGAATACAGCGCGATAGAGAATTTAAGAGAAGATTTGCTAAGAATAAATAGAACAAGAGATGCGATTATTACCGCAGGTGTAGCGCCAAGGTGAAACCACCCACGTAACTTTGGCGGCGCTGGCACCTGCGATGTCATGAGATAAGCCTAAGCCCAACTCAATTATTTGGAAGCCTTAAGAGCATCTTCTAAATCAGCCTTGATATCCTCAATGTTTTCAAGACCTAGGCTTAATCGAACAAGTCCTGGCGTAACACCAGCGGCTAGTTGTTCTTCTGGGCTCAATTGAGAGTGTGTTGTGCTTGCTGGATGAATTACCAACGAACGAACATCTCCAATATTTGCAACATGACTAAAGAGTTTGAGAGATTCTACAAACTTCTTTCCGGCTTCTATGCCACCCTTTAGTTCAAATGAAAGAACTGAACCAGATCCCTTAGGTGAATATTTCTTAGCCAATTTATTCCACTGTGAACTAGGTAGTGATGCATAGTTCACCTTTTCAACACTTGGATGCTTTGATAGCCGCTCTGCCACGGCTTTAGCATTTTCTAAGTGACGATCCATGCGAAGGCTTAAAGTTTCTAAACCTTGTGCAAGCAACCATGCATTAAAGGGAGAAACTGCTGCACCGATATCACGAAGCAGTTGCAGACGAATCTTGAAAATATAAGCAAGGTTTGCGCCAAATGCAGAACCAACTCCAAGAGCTTGTGCGAAAACAAGCCCGTGATAACTTGGATCTGGTTCATTGAAGCCTTTGAATTTTGTAGGATATTTTGCGTAGTCAAAGTTTCCAGAATCAATAATTGCTCCGACAACAGCATTACCGTGACCAGATAAGAACTTAGTCGCAGAGTGAACAACAACGTCGGCGCCGTATTCGATTGGTTTGATTACATATGGTGTTGCAACAGTGTTATCCACGATCAATGGAACGCCTGCTTCGTGAGCAACTTTTGCCACACCCTCAATATCTAGGATGTCATTTCTCGGGTTTGCAATAGTTTCACCGAAAAATGCTTTTGTGTTTGGTCGTACTGCTTTACGCCATGAATCAAGGTCATCGGGATCTTCAACGAAAGTTACTTCAATACCGAATTTTGGAAGCGTGTAATGAAACAAGTTATATGTTCCTCCGTACAAGCTAGGGCTCGAAACTATGTGATCGCCCGCTTCGGCAACGTTTAGAACTGAATATGTTGTTGCTGCAGATCCAGATGCAACGAGAAGCGCTGCAACACCACCTTCAAGTGCGGCTAAACGTTGTTCGACTACATCCTGAGTAGGATTCATAATGCGCGTATAAATATTTCCAAACTCTGCTAAACCAAAGAGATTAGCTGCATGCTGTGTATCTTTAAATTGATACGCGGTTGTTTGATACAAAGGAAGTGCGCGCGCTCCGGTTGTCGGATCAGGTGTTTGACCAGCATGAATTTGTAGAGTTTCAAATGACCAGTTCTTATCTGACATTAGGTGCTACCTCCTTGTTGTAGTGAGTGAATTACTCAGGAGGAGAACCTAACAAAAAGTATAAGAAAGTTCTCACGAGTGATTAGTTCATGCAAGTTACTCGCAATAAAATCTACTTAAGAGTACGGAGGGATTTCACGGTCAGAGAAGCAAGCGCAGCAATAAATGTGAGTATTCCCGTAGCCCACAACGTTGCTGTAATCCCAAAATAGGCAGCCGCTGGTCCGGCAAATGCCACACCAATTGGTGCAATGCCAAATGAACCTAATGCGTCATATGCGGCAACGCGGGAGTATGACTCCTCTGGAATGTGTGATTGCATCGCAGTGTTCCACTGGACCATAAATATATCGATAGCGATTCCAGAAACAGCGCCGCATAGCATCGTTATCCATAATGGTTGTGAAGAAGCAATAGCAAAGTTCCACACTGAAGAAATTGCAATCAGAATCATTGATGTTGCCAATGGACGTTTGAATTTAACTTTGAGCGCAATCGCACTTCCGCAAATCATTCCAGTTGTCACAGCAGCAAGATTGAGCGACCAATTACGTGGACCATTATCGCCTTGGTCATATGCCAATGGACCTAACACCTGCCAAATAGATTCGAAGCACATGTTTATAACCGCGAAAGAACACACAATTGCTATGACCCAAGGACGGGCAATAAATTCATGCCATCCAATTCTCAAATCATGAAGAACCGAATTATTTTCGCGCTCAGGCATGGGTGGTAAATCTAAATTCCACACTAGAAATCCGGCGATCAAAAAAGAAATTGCGTCAATTAACAACGCCCATCCAGATCCATACAACGTTACGAGTGTTCCACCCAATAGCGCACCAACAACAAAACCAATATTGTTAGATAACGCCACAATGGCATTTCCATCTTTTAGTTTTTCTTTAGGCAAGATTTCAGGAAGTACGCCAACCATTGCTGGCCACCAGAGCGCATTAAGCACTCCAAAAATTGCTCCCATCACTGCTAATAACCACACAGAGGGGAAGTGACCTATAAAGGAAATTGCACTAATCGCAACAAAAACGCTACCGATAATGTCAGCTCCACCAACAACGCGATTACGTTTATAACGATCTCCAACAACTCCACCAAGTAACATCAATGCGACCATTGGAACAAAGCGTGCGGCCATAACAATGCTGAGGTCTTTTCCATCAGCGCCTGGAATACTTAAAACCCCATAAGCCAACGCAATTGGTGAAAGCCCATTACCTACGTTGGAAATAAATCGAGAGCCAACCAGGGATATAAAACCTTTGTGCGACTTGAGCATTCGAAGTTCTTGTAACACTTATTGAACCTCTTTTTCTAAAACTTGATGGTGCGGGAGGCGGGACTTGAACCCGCACGTCCGAAGACACAGGTTCCTAAGACCTGCGTGTCTGCCATTTCACCACTCCCGCAAAAGAGTGCCACTGGCATTGTGACTTAACGCCTGTGGAATATGAACAAGGTTAGAGGTAAGTTCACCCTGTTGCCAAAACGGCTAAATCTTACGAAGGGTTAAACCATGTCATTTGATCCAAAACCTGCAGATAAGTTCACTTTCGGTCTATGGACCGTTGGCTGGCAAGCACGCGATCCATTTGGTGATGCAACTCGTGATGCACTTGACCCAGTTCGTTCAGTTAAAGAACTCGCAGCGCGCGGTGCCCATGGCGTGACTTTCCATGATGATGACTTAATTCCTTTTGGTAGTGACGAAACAGAGCGTCGCAAGCACATCGATCGTTTTAAGAAAGCCCTCGATGAAACTGGAATGAAAGTTCCAATGGCAACAACAAATCTATTCACACACCCAGTATTTAAAGATGGTGCCTTTACAAGTAA
>JBEENC010000037.1:0-7825 GCA_041192285.1 Actinomycetota bacterium | reverse complement strand
GGCAATCGCAAAAGCCGCTGCAATTAGTGCTAATAATTTATCTGATGAATTTTTTAGTCGTGGCCAGACAAGGCCAAGAAATGCCGCCGGTACTGCTGCATCCAATCCCCAAACAGAGGGATTTCCCATAGCTTTTGCACCGAGTGCTCCAGCGAGTGTAAAAAGATTCCAGAAAATAAATACACCAAAACCAGTGAGCCAAAATCCTTCGCGCATTGCAGATTCGCCACGCGCTTCTTGAGAAAGACTGACACCAGTGGATTCATCAATTGTGATCTGTGCTGCTATAGCTCTTTTAAATCCGCGCACTTTAAGAATTGGTGCCATGAGCACTCCGTATAAACCATTTCTAATTCCCAATAATGACGCGGTTGCAATGCCACTGAGTGCACCGCCTCCGGCACCAATTACTCCGATAACTGCAAATTGAGAGGCGCCAGAAAAAGTAAGCAATGAAAGCAAGCAACTTTGCAGAACGCTAAATCCATTAGCAACTGCAGCGGCACCAAATGCAACGCCATATGCGCCAACGGTGAAGGAAACACTGAGAGAATCGCGAAATGTGGGGGAAGCAACTCTAGACACACCCGCATTCTGCCGTATAAATCCAACGGCACAAAGCGCCCTCTAGATAAGGTCGCACCATGAGCGAGTCCGAGATAGTTTTTAGAAGTGATGTAACCGTAGAACTTGTTAAAGCAAGTGCTAGTGATGCCGATGTTATTTGGGCAGCCCGTGTATCTACTGCCGGTGAACAATCCATGGAAGAAATTGGTGAAGATCCAGCACGCTCAGAAGGACTCATTAATTATTTGGCTCGCGAACGTCATGGCTCACCTTTTGAACATACATCGATGACCTTTTTTATCTCCGCGCCAATTTTTGTATTCCGCGAATTTATGCGCCACAGAGTTGCTTCATATAATGAAGAAAGTGGCAGATACCGCGAACTCAACCCAGTTTTCTATATTCCAGATACTGATCGTAAATTGATACAGGTAGGAAAAACTGGGTCTTACACTTTTGTTGATGGAACAAAAGAGCAGTACGAAATTTCTGTAAAGGCCATGAAAGATGCGTACGTTGTTGCTTACGCGCAATACCAAAAAATGTTAGATGTTGGGATTGCCCGTGAAGTTGCTCGCGTGGTACTTCCGGTAGGACTTTATTCATCCATGTACGTAAGTATGAATTCTCGAGCGCTAATGAATTTCTTATCACTGCGCACTGCACGCGAAGGTTCTCATTTTCCAAGTTACCCTCAACGCGAAATCGAGATGGTCGCAGAGAAGATGGAAGCTGAATTTGCTAAATTAATGCCGCTTACGCATAAGGCATTTGAGAAATCTGGACGCATTGCGCCCTAACTAGGCGATAGCCTTAGCCCATGACAACGCAAGCGCCATTCGGGCGGCTATCTACAGCGATGGTGACTCCTTTTAAAAAGGATTTATCCATTGATTGGGATGGCGTTGCAACTTTGGCGCAGCATTTACTTTCAACAGGCCATGATGCAATTATTGTCAACGGAACAACGGGTGAAGCACCAACAACTAGCGATGATGAAAAAGATCAGATCATTAAAGTTGTAAAAGATGCGGTTGCAGGAAAGGCAAAAGTTGTTGCCGGAGCTGGAAATAATGAGACTTCGCATTCAGTTGAACAAGCACTACGTGCGCAAAAAGCGGGGGCAGACGGATTACTCGTTGTAACTCCGTATTACAACAAACCACCGCAAGCCGGAATCGAAGCTCATTTTCTCGCAATTGCAGATGCAACAGATCTACCAGTAATGATGTATGACATTCCGGGACGCACAGGAATGCAGATCGAACCCGACACTATTGTTAAATTATCTGAACACCCACGCATAGTTGCTCTCAAGGATGCAAAAGGTGATGTGGCCTCGACATCGTGGGTTATTAAAAGATGCGCAATCCCTGTCTATTCAGGAGATGATATTTTGAATTTGCCACTGTTATCCGTTGGAGCAGTTGGTTTTGTTTCGGTGTGTGGACACACTGTTGGAAAAGATTTACGCGAAATGCTTGATTCGTGGTTTGCCGGAAATACTTCTCGTGCACTTGAAATTCATCAAAAATTACTACCAGTCTTCACTGGAACATTCCGCACCCAAGGTGCGATTTTAACTAAAGCAGCTCTTAATTTGATGGGGCTTCCAGGGGGATATACCCGCTTACCTTTAGTAGATGCAACTGATACACAAATTGCACAGTTGCGTGAAGACTTACGCGCAGGTGGCGTAACTCTTCGCTCATGACACATCCACATCCAGAGCTCGGAACTCCTCCTAAATTATTGCCAGGTGCACTTCGTATTGTTGCCCTTGGTGGATTAGCTGAAATCGGTCGAAACATGACCGTCTTTGAATGCAATGGAAAGCTCTTAATTGTTGATTGCGGAGTTTTATTTCCCGAAGATAATCAACCCGGAATCGATTTAATTCTTCCCGATTTTTCATATATCCGAGATCGATTATCTGATGTCTTAGCAATTGTTCTAACTCATGGACATGAAGATCACATTGGTGCAGTGCCTTATCTACTGCGTGAACGTGGTGATATTCCTCTTTATGGATCAGCACTCACATTGGCCTTAATCACTGCCAAGCTAAAAGAACACAGAATTACACCGTTAACTCGCGAGGTTCGCGAAGGTGGTCAAGAAGATGTAGGACCATTTGATTTGGAGTTCGTAGCGGTTAATCACTCAATTCCAGATGCATTGGCAATTGTTATTAATACTCCTGCTGGTCGAGTTTTGCACACCGGTGATTTTAAGATGGACCAACTACCGTTAGATGGACGCATCACTGATTTGCGAACCTTTGCGCGTTTGGGTGATGAAGGCGTTGATATGTTCCTGGTGGATTCTACGAACGCCGATGTTCCTGGGTTCACAGCCTCTGAACGAGAAATTATGCCAGTCCTTGATCGTGTCTTTAGATCGACTAAGCGCAGAATAATTGTTGCTTCATTTTCATCTCACGTGCACAGAATTCAACAAGTAATTGATACTGCAGCGATTCATAATCGCAAAGTAGCTTTCATCGGGCGCTCGATGGTTCGAAATATGGGAATAGCCAGCGATCTTGGATACCTCAATATTCCAGGAGATATTTTATTCGATGCCAAAGAATTAGATTCCTACGATGACAATGTAGTTTTAATTTGCACTGGATCTCAGGGCGAACCAATGGCAGCGCTTTCTCGTATGGCCAACGGTGATCATCAAATTCGAGTGGGTGAGGGCGATACAGTTATTTTGGCGTCATCGCTTATCCCTGGAAATGAAAATTCTGTCTTTCGCATAATAAATGAATTAACACGATTTGGTGCCAAAGTTGTGCATAAAGCAAATGCGATGGTGCATGTTTCAGGTCATGCTGCTGCGGGTGAATTGCTCTATTGCTACAACATTGTTAAACCAAAGTATGTAATACCTGTTCATGGTGAATGGCGTCATTTGAAAGCAAACGCTGAGATTGCAATAAATGCAGGCGTGCCGCGCGAAAATATAATTGTGATTGAAAACGGTGTTGTCGTAGATTTAGTAGATCATGTTGCGCAAGTTGTGGGTGGCGTTCCTTGTGGATTTGTTTTTGTTGACGGACAGAGCATTGGCGATATAACAGAGTCTTCGCTGAAGGATCGTAGAATTTTAGGTGAAGAAGGCTTCATCTCTGTAGTTGTAGTAATTGATTCGCAGAGCGGAAAGATTGTTGCAGGTCCAGATATTCATGCTCGCGGATTTGCTGAAGATGCATCCTTATTTGATGAAGTGAAAATTGATATTGAAAAAGCACTAGCAGCGGCAGTCGTCGAAGGAATAAATGGAACTCACCAACTTTCGCAAGTTGTACGTCGAACAATTGGGGGATGGGTCGGCGGTAAGCACCGACGTCGCCCGATGATCATTCCGCTAGTTATTGAGGTTTAGAACTTTCAACGCTTCGCTAGTCGGCGCGCCTGCCATCTTGATAATTGTTCTGCAATTACGATAATTAGTGTGGCTAAGAAAAAAAACACTTCATCCAATGGCTCCAAAATAGGTAGCGCTATAGGAAGAGGGCTACAAGGATTGTGGCGAGGAATCGCTAAAGCGCTAGGAGCCACAATTCGATTTATTGCACGTGGTGCAAAAGATTTAGATCCAACGCATCAACGAGATGGTGCAGCATTTGCTTTACTAATTCTTGCGATTATTGCAGGAGCAGGCGCATGGTTTCAAGCAGATAATGTAATTAGTCGAGCCGTGTATGCATTTATTTATGGAACATTTGGTCGCATCGGTTTAATCGCGCCATTAGTACTAATTTATTTTGCAATCAGATTATTCAGAACACCAGATGAAAAGGCAGCCACAGGGCGAATTATTGTTGGAACTATTACCTTACTTATTAGCGCAACTGGACTTGCACATATGTTAAATGGTTCAGTTGGGACGGGTGCAACTGCAATTCGACATGGTGGTGGATGGATTGGACATGGAGTTTCAACTCCACTCGTTGCATTGATGACATCGATGCTCACATACCCGGTATTGGTACTTCTATTTATTTTCGGAATTTTAGTGGTTACGGCTACTCCAGCCTTTGAATTATTTTCTCGCATCTCTGGTGCATCGCTTTGGTTGTGGGATCGAAAACCAAGAAGAAGATCCAGTGACGAAGAGTTTGAAATTTCAGAAACCCCTCCTTTTGAATCCCCTGTTGTAGCGCAGTGGAATGTGCCGCTGGATGAGGATGATGAAGAGTTAGATGAAGAAGAGTTTGACGAGGAATTCACTGTTGCTATGCCTAGGCCGACAAGGCAGCAGATTCCAAAGGATTCAAGACCTGTTCAACTCTTGTTATCAAGTGATTCGCATTACGAGCTGCCACCCGAAGATCTTTTGCGCACCGGACCTGCAGCAAAGGCGAAGAGTAAAGTTAATGAAAGCGTCGTGGCATCACTTACTGAGGTATTCAAGCAATTTGAAATTGATGCAGAGGTGACTGGCTTCATGCGTGGACCAACGGTGACGCGTTATGAAGTTGAACTGGGAAATGCTGTAAAAGTAGAACGAATTACTGCCCTTGCTAAGAATATTTCATACGCCGTTGCAAGTAGTGATGTTCGAATTCTTTCACCGATCCCAGGAAAATCAGCTGTAGGTATCGAAATTCCCAACGCAGATCGCGAGATTGTGGCACTAGGCGATGTCATGCGCTCAAGCGTTGCAGGTCAAGATCATCATCCAATGCTTGTCGCCTTGGGCAAAGATGTTGAGGGAAATTTCGTTTGTGCAAACTTAGCGAAGATGCCACATTTACTAGTTGCTGGCGCAACAGGTGCTGGTAAATCTTCAATGATTAATGCGATGATCACATCAATTTTGATGCGCGCAACACCAGATGATGTTCGCTTAGTTCTGATCGATCCAAAACGAGTCGAGTTAACAGCATATGAAGGTATTCCACATTTAATTACTCCTATCATCACTAATCCCAAGAAGGCTGCCGATGCACTCACATGGGTTGTTCGCGAGATGGATCTTCGATATGAAGATCTCTCAACTTTTGGCTTTAGACATATAGATGATTTCAATAAAGCCGTGCGTGCAGGGAAAGTTGTTCCACCTGAAGGCAGTGATCGAATTGTTGAACCGTATCCATACTTACTAGTAGTCATTGATGAGTTAGCAGATCTGATGATTGTGGCAGCGCGAGAAGTAGAAGAATCAGTCGTTCGAATTACCCAGTTAGCGCGTTCTGCAGGTATTCACCTCGTACTTGCTACACAGCGTCCAAGTGTTGATGTTGTAACAGGACTCATCAAGGCGAATGTTCCTTCGCGACTCTCATTTGCGACATCATCACTTGCAGATAGCCGAGTGATTTTAGATACTCCAGGGGCTGAAAAACTTGTTGGACAAGGAGATGCACTCTTTATTCCAATGGGAGCAAGTAGGGCAATAAGGATTCAAGGCGCTTATGTTTCAGAGCGAGAAATTGAAGCGGTAACAACTCACGTTAAGAATCAATTAGCACCACGCTACCGTGCAGATGTAACCGCGCCTGTTTCATCCGTAAATTTAGTTGATAAAGATATTGGCGATGATCTAGATATTTTGTTGCAAGCAGTTGAACTTGTTATCGGCACTCAATTTGGTTCAACTTCTATGTTGCAACGAAAATTACGAATTGGTTTTGCAAAGGCTGGAAGATTGATGGATCTCATGGAGTCTCGCGGAATTGTTGGTCCTACGGAAGGTTCGAAAGCACGCACAGTCCTGGTCAAACCAGATGAACTTGATTCAGTGATTGCAACCCTTCGCGATTACTAATTGTTCATTTCCTACCCGCGAGAAATTGGGGTGAGATGGACCCTAAAGTGCCATCCGGGCTACTCTTCTACATCTCACTGCTCTACCATTGCCCAAGTCGTTCTTCCCACAAAATTTTCTGAGGTGACATGTCATTAGGTTCAGTCATTCGTCAGGCTCGCATTGATGCGGGTCTGAGTATTGACGATCTTTCAGAGCGCACAAGCATTCGCGGTGGATTACTAAAAGAAATTGAAAGCGATGACTTTACAAAGTGTGGGGGTGAAACGTATGCCCGTGGTCACTTAAGAAATATTGCCCCGCAGATCAAGATGGCTGCCAGTTTGCTTCTAGAACTATACGAGAGTGAACAGTCAATGCAACCGCGACGTATTCAGGAGATGCTTGCAGAAAACAACATCATGACTAATCCGATTGATAAGAAAACAGTTTCTTGGAAAACTTTGGCGGGTATTTCTCTTGCCACTTTGTCACTACTTGGCGCAGTCCAAATAATTATTTCCAATTCAAAGACAACTACTGTTGATAGTATTGAAGCAGTTGCGACGCAATCAGCTTCTCCAACTACTACCTCTACTCAAACGCCGGAAGTTCAACCTTCACAATCGGAGCAGACAACGCCTGCACCAACTTCTGACAATTATTCTTCGGGCACTGGTGTTGCCGTCAGTGTTTCTGCAACTCGTGGAAAATCCTGGTTATTTGTGAGCGATTCCAATGGAACAACTTTATACAGTGGTCAAGTCAGTAATGGACAGAAGCTTAATTTCAGTGCAACATCACTATTAAGTCTTAAATTTGGCAATGCTGGAGCCGTAGATGTTTCGGTAAACGGTAAGGCTGCACAACAAATTGGTAGTGATGGTGAAGTACTTTCACTTTCATATGGGGTTACTTCGTAACTTCACGCAATAACCTGTAACATAACCCCAATGAGTCGCACAGTTGCAGTAGTCACCTTGGGCTGTGCTCGGAATGAAGTTGATTCTGAGGAGTTAGCTGGTCGTTTGGCAGCCGATGGTTGGATCCTCGTTGACGATGTTGAAAAAGCCGAAGTTGCACTGATAAATACATGCGGATTTATTGAATCCGCTAAAAAAGATTCTGTTGATGCATTGCTTGAGGCAAATTCACTTAAAGGCCATGGAGTTACGCGCGCTGTAGTTGCTGTTGGGTGCATGGCTGAGAGGTATGGGCAAGAACTGGCGCTATCGCTGCCTGATACTGATGCGATATTAGGTTTTGATGATTACAAAGATATCTCTGCCAGATTGCAATCAATAGTTTCCGGAAATTCTCATACTCCGCACGTGCCTCGTGATCGCAGATCATTACTTCCAATAGCCCCTGTTGAAAGAGCAGCTGTTCGCGATAAAGAACACACCTCTAAAGTCGGAGCAGGCGGAACCCTCTTTCGTAAACGTCTCGGAAATGCACCATGGGCACCTTTAAAAATTGCTTCTGGCTGTGATCGCCG
>JBEENC010000036.1:0-7886 GCA_041192285.1 Actinomycetota bacterium | reverse complement strand
GGTCCAAGCACGCCGCTGATGTAGAGGGAACCGCAGTATTGATTTCCTAGCTCTTGGGCCGCACGCAAATCACATACAGGGCTGGAAAGTTGAATTATTATGTCGTTATAAAAAAACCAACCGAAAACTGAAAATAGAGAGATGGCGATTGCAGAACGCATGACGCGCTTGCGCAACTCACGGAGATGTTCAAGCAAAGGCATGCGACCACCGGAAGAGGTCGTCATGAGATTATTTCTCAGTTGACTCGTCGTTATCTGATTTCTTCTCGTCCTGCTTCATTTCCTTCATTTCACTTTTGAAGATACGCAGACTCTTTCCTAAAGACCGGGCGGAATCAGGAAGACGTTTTGCGCCGAAAAGTACTAGTACAACTAAAAGCAAGATGAGGATGTGGCTTGGTTCGCGCAAAAACATGATGACTCACTTTCTCAACAGAAGTATCTATGTGTAACTTTATCTCACACGGGGCCGTAAAACCTACCCAATTGCCCTAAACGTAGAGATCTAGAGCCTTCTGCGCCCTCATACCAACCTGGGACCGAAGAACGAGCGGTTGGATTACTACTGCCGATGATTTCAAGCTACAAATAGTCCGGATGACCCATTCCGGATTATAAATGGTTCTTGTGAATTCATCTCCTTGATGCAATTCCCCGGTTACTTTCACATCGAATGTTTCCGCAACTTTACGTGAATTCGACATAATCTTGATCGCAACATCGATGAGATTATCATCTTTAAGTTCGTTATTTGCTGATTGCTTGCCCACGCTTTCAATAACCGCAGCATGCAAAATACGATCTAAACGAAAAGATCTGAAATCTTGTGCCAATTGACAGAAAGATTCTACATATTCGAAGGTCCCATCGAACTTGATTGAAAACGGAGTAATTTCTCTACTTGTTACTTCATCGCGTGAAAATGAATGGTAGGAAATAGTCAAACTCTTCTGACTTAAGATTGACGAATTAACCACGGCTCTTAGTTCCACAGGAACCGCAGTTGATAAAGTTACAGGTGCTACTACATTGGATTTCTTCGATAATCGCGCAATAAGGTCTTCTAAACTTTGAACATGCGAATCGATAGACGAATAAGAATCTCGCAAAATACAAAGTCCAATGATTATGGCACCAACTTCAATATTTGTGAGTTTACGAGGTTTGCTTAGAACCTCAGCATTTCTTATCGATACGAAACCGGTGTCGAAAGATAAATCAATAAGTTCAAGAGGTGTATAGCCGGGTAATCCGCACATCCATAAAGTATTGAGATCATCTAATACATCGGCTTTACTAACCTGAAAATCTTTAGCTATTTGATTCAAGGCTACGCCTTGATTCACAATCAAATAAGGCACTAAATCGAGCAAACGAGTTACTTGGCTGTCGGGAATCTGCTTAGACATGCGCTTGAACTAACTTATTCAATGCTTGAATGACAGAACCCTTGAGTGATTCAGGACTAATGACGCAAACGTCATCTAAATGCCACAAAATGAGCGCAAGCATTTCTTCCTCGGATGAATACGGAACTTGAATTGAGTCGAATTCTTCACCAATCTCTATTCTTGACGCAAGAATTCGCAATTGCGAACCTCTACCATTTCGAACGCGCAGGAGAGCTTGCGATGACACTGAGATATCTGTGAAAGTTGTATCGGTCTTATAGTCCGCAGGTATCTCATAACAATCTGCTTTTTTCGAGATTGTTAAGTCACCAATAACACGATCGCAACGAAAAGTTCTGATTTCAGACTTATCAACATCTAAGCCATTAAAATACCAAAATCCCTTAAGAGAAAAATACGAATACACATGTATTTTACGGATATTGGTATTCATTTCGCTATCCAAATATTTGAACTCTAAAATTCTACGATCCGTTATTCCATTGATAATGTCACTAAGAAATATCGGTGCTGTGAGTATCACAGGTGCGAAAGCTGGTATTTCTGCAATATCAGTTGGTCCTGAAACGGCTGATAATTTACGGATTGCCTTCTGTGACACATCACTTAATGAAGCATCTTTCCATAGTTGAGCGGCCAGCGACATATATGCAATCTCATTTGGAGAATAACCATGTCGATCCATCTCGAAGTTCTCGGCGCGAATGCGATAACCCACTTCATCATCAAAGAGCGGATCTAATCCAGATACTTCAATTTCAATACCTAACGTCCGAAGTTCGTCTTTGTCTCGCTCGAACATTCGCTCCATAGATTCATTAGTGCCTTCATAACCCTCGATAGTTCTAAATATCTCAGATTTTGTTATGTAACGCTTAGTTGCCAGAAGTGCGATAACTAAATTGACTAAGCGCTCACTCTTCCGCGACACCGTATGCACCTTTTGATGGGCGTCTACGACGCGCAAGAACTTCAACTCCGGGAGCCATGCGCCTACTGACAATAAGAAAGCCAGTGTGGCCGATCATTCTTTGCATCGGACGAACAGCTAATCCTTCGTGATGCCAATCTCGCACGATAGTTTCTGAGCTAAGTGGTTCAGTGAAATGGCCATCTTCTTTGAGAGCTTCGGCTGTTGCAGATAATTGAGTCGTTGTTGCAACGTACGCTAAAAAAACTCCACCTGGTCTGAGAATCTTCGCTGCGTAATCCACGCATTCCCATGGAGCAAGCATGTCTAAAACCACTCGATCATATTTACTTTCAAGAATTGATTCCTGAACTGAACCCACAGTTAAACTCCAATTAGAGGGTAAGAAACCAAAATATGTATGGACATTATCTCTAGCGATATCGGCAAAATCTTCTCGACGTTCGAAACTATCGAGATGGCCCTCTGGCCCAATAGCGCGCAGAAGTGAAATTGCGAGAGCGCCGCTACCAACGCCAGCTTCGATAACTTTGGCACCTGGAAAAATATCGGCAACACCTACAATCATTGCAGCATCCTTTGGATAAACAATTGTTGCTCCACGTGGCATTGATAAAACAAAGTCGCCTAATAAGGGTTTAAAGGCAGTAAATTTCAAACCTGCACTCGTACTTACAACACTTCCTTCAGGCATACCAACTAGATCGTCATGAACAATCCAACCTTTATGCGTGTGCCACTCTTTGCCCTGTGTAATGGTGAAGGTATACATCTTTCCCTTGGGATCGGTGAGTTGAATGCGATCACCTATTGAGAAGAATCCATCATTAGACATGGCAGTATCTTATGGGTGCGAGTCGTGAAATATCAGAGTATCTTCTCGTAAGTGAAGCAGTTACGGCTCTCTCCCAGCAGGGTAAATGATTTTTCAAATTGTCCTCTCCTATATAAATATCGCGTCATAGATCAATTACCCGAATCCCCTAGTTTGGATGCTGAACGCGGCACATTGGTTCATACGGTTCTCCATGATCTCTTTGAATCACCTCCACATTCGCGAACCATTGAACAAGCAACTGATCTATTGCCAAGTAGATGGCAGGCACAACTTGCACAGAAACCAGAATTAGCAGAGTTGATAACCAGCGAAAAAGAGTGGCTTGATCGTGCGACAGCGCTACTGACCACTTATTTCACACTAGAAAATCCAACTTCTTTTGAACCTACGCACCGAGAATTACACCTAGAGCAGGATTTATCTGAAGACATCTACTTGCACGGGTATGTAGATCGCCTAGATGTCGCACCTACTGGCGAAGTTCGAATTATTGATTATAAAACAGGTAAAGCGCCAAAGCCCGGGTGGGAAGAAAAGGCACTTTTCCAGTTAAGAGTTTATGCATTGCTGTATTGGAAAGAGCACAACGTTATTCCGAAATTATTACAACTAATTTATTTAGGCGATGCAAACCTATTGAAGAGCACCCCTACAGAAAGTGAATTACTCTCTACAGAGAAAGCACTTTTAACAATTGCAGAATCCATCAAAGAAGCGATGCAAACAGATACGTGGAACCCGCGTAAAAGTAGATTGTGTGACTGGTGTAGCTTTAAATCGATTTGTCCTGCGCATAACTAACCTGCAAATTTATATAATTCAATTCTTTTAAGGATTTGATCACCCGCAAACGTTCTTTCGGCAATATTTCAACAAAATGAGGTACGGCTATCGTATAAGCGCCGCTACCAGTTGCAGCCTTTACTCCGTTGGGTGAATCTTCAAGAATTAGACACTCGTTAATTTCTACCCCAAAAATTTCTGCTGCTTTTAAGTATGCTTCAGGATTTGGTTTTGGATTTTGCACATCATCAGCAGATAATGAAAATTTAAAACAATGCTGTGGCACGCTATTCAAAACAGCATCAACTAAAACTCTTGGGCTGGCCGAAACTAACGCTGTTGGAATTTTATTCTGCTCTAAATCATTCAAGAGTTCTATCGCTCCCTCCATGATTGGTGCTCCCGAACTTAGCTTCCTCGTCATCAAAGAAATCACTGCATCGGTAAAATATTGAGGGGATTTATCTGACTTAACCTTTTCGAACATGTACTGACCAACTTTGCTCAATGGCCCACCTAAACAGTAATTCTGATCCTCTTGTCTCCATTGATAACCAAAACTAGCCATCAACTCCGTTTCGGCATCTAGCCATAATGGTTCTGAATCAACAAAAAGTCCATCCATGTCAAAGAAAACAGCGTTATAAAAATTCACCATCCTAGATCGCAATACCAAGTAATGTGTCGAGCGCTCGTGATAACTCTCCAGGATTACCACCTTCAGCACCCTGCGAAGACTCACTAATCCAATTTCTTAGCAATACGAAAACTTTTTCGGTATCTAAATTCAACGATAGGGCCTGAATAATCTCCTGGATTAAATCCGAAGTAGGGGCACATTGTGTTTGAGACAACTGTAGGGTGAGGGAATCTAGGAATGTTTGCGCAGAATGAAGTAACTCGTCATTCCACATGCGATCAGTGGCGTAACCTTGCATCATCAATGCACATCGAATGACCATGGGATTTACCCCAGAACTAACTAAAGTGGAAACAAAAACCAAATTTCCTAAACTCTTGCTCATTTTTTGCCCGTTCAAACCAATCATTCCGCTGTGAACGTAAAATCGAGCGAAGTTGCTACCAGTAGAAACTCGAGCTTGCGCCGCACTCATTTCGTGGTGAGGGAAAATAAGATCACTTCCACCACCTTGAATATCAATAAGAAAATCTGAATCTTGTATTGGCTGTAAATACTTCAAGGCAATAGCGCAACATTCGATGTGCCATCCCGGTCTTCCTTGACCATGAATGCTTGGCCATCCAGGTTCATTAGGACGTTGCGCCAGCCAGACCAAAGAATCAAGAGGGTTTTCTTTACCTACACGAGCCGGATCTCCTCCTCTTTCCGCGAAAATCTTGAGGGAGTCTTCGTAATTTAGATTGCTGCGACTTCCGAAATCTGGATCGCTGTGTACACGAAAATATAAATCATTATCAACCTTATATATCGCACCAACTTCTTTTAATTCTTCTATTTTCTTTGTTACCAATGCAATGCCTTCTACTGCGCCTATGTATTGTCCGGGCGGAATAACATGCAAGGTTGTCATATCACTTCTGAACAAATCAATTTGAGAATACGCAAGCTCTTGCCAATCTACTCCATCGCGATTAGCACGTTCAAGCAGAGGATCATCAATATCTGTAATATTTTGAACATAAAGAACTTTTGAACCCGTCGCTCGCAAATACCTATTAATCAGATCAAAAGAAAGGTAAGTGGCAGCGTGTCCTAAATGTGTTGAGTCATATGGTGTTATTCCGCATACATACATGCGGTAGATATCTTTGCGAGGCAGAACTTGTATCGTTTTGGTTGGTGTATTTAGTAACGAAAGCTCGGGAAATACATATTTAGAATCAATGGTTGGTATATATACCTCAGGCCACGACTTCATGATCCCATACTAATGCATCAACGATTATATGCGTTTTTAAAAAGCGGGCCATGGAATCGCTGGCCAATCAGTACTTGGTAAGGGAAAACATTGCATCTTGATTAATTCTTGAATCCTCGATTGTAAAGCAAGTAACTCAACTGGGGTTATTAGTGATTGCAATATTGCGCCATCAGCAGTACTGATAATATCTTGTAGCTCCTCCAGCGAATTAACTTCGTCCCGAGATAAATCACTGCCAGCCCACTGCCATAGAACGGTTCGCAATTTGTATTCATGATGAAAGGTAACTCCGTGGTCACATCCATAAAGCTTTCCATCAGGATGTGGCAATAAATGACCAATTTTCCGATCGGTATTATTTATCACGGCGTCAAAAAGTGCCATCTTACGCAGTTGTGGATCATCTTGACTGAAAAATTCACTTAAATCAACACTTGAATCAATATCAATCCACTCCTGCACCATCCCTTGTCCAAACGGACCATCACGTAAAATTGTTAAAGGAACGATGTGCATCTTCAAAAACTCGCTGATTAAATATGCAGCAAATTCACGTTGAGCCAAGTTCCCATCTTGAAAATCCCAAAGCGGACGCTCTCCCGCAATTGGTTTATAGATGCACTTTATTGTTTCATTATTTAATGTACATCGCGCTAGCAAAGTTGCATTAGATGCATCGATTAAACGGCCAGTAACAATTAATTCGCCCTCTTTCAGGACATCATCTACGTTTCTCATCTGCGATAACCATTAGATCGCGGGCACAAGTGTCCGTTCGGATCTATAGGGATTCCACAGAATGGACATGGCAGACGGCCCGCGTTGGCCAATGACAGACAGCGTTTTGAGAAAGAAGCAGCTTGTGTAGGTGATACGTGCACTCGGAGCAAATCAACTGATAGATCTTTCTCATCGAAAACTACTTCATCATCAATATCGTCATCAGTGTTGGTTATTTCGCGTAGTTCATAAACAATCAAAGAGTTTTGTGCATCCCAAGCCATGGCAATTACACCAGCTCGAAACTCTTCAAAAATTGGTTGCTCCAAAGGATCATCATCAACATCATTGCTCTTGACCACGACGGTTGGATCTGATTTCTTAATTTCACGCAGCATGATTTTTGTTCGTTCACCTAAAGCGATCACTTGGGATTTATCCACTACTACTGAAACTACTCGGGTACCCGTACGAGCCTGAATAAAAAATGTTCGTTCACCAGGTGCTCCAACAGTTCCAGCCACGAATCTTTCTACAGGATTAAATTCATAAATAATCGGTGTCATTTACTACCCGATCCCCCGCCAACAAGTGTTTTAACAGTGCGTTTACTTCGAGATAGATACTCAAAATTGGTTGTTGAATCATTGAGATGAAGTAATCGAAAATTCCCTTTGTTGAAATCCAGAACAGATATTGAAGCCGGGTCAATCACAATCTTCTGAAACTTATCTAGCTCCAGATCTAAAGCCGTAGCAATCAAACTCTTGATTACATCTCCGTGACTAACAATTAAACTCAAACCGCTACCTGCGCCTTTCATGCTTTGTTGCAAAGCTTTTTCAGCTCTTTTTTGCATGTGCAATAAACCTTCTCCATTAGGAAAAACCATCTCACTCGGTGTCTTCTGCACAGTACGCCACTCTTTTCGAAGCGATAGAGTCAGCAATTTCTTCCCGGTCCAATCCCCATAATCCACTTCAGAGATGTTCGGATCAAAAACAATCTTTTTGCGTACTGCAGATCCCTGCGATTGCAGCCAAGGTTCAACTGTTGCTAAACATCGTTCAAGTGGACTAATTCGAATATCTTTAAATCGCGCATTGCCCAGTCGACTGGTTAGGAACGCGGCCTGTTCTATACCCTTTGCACTTAAACTCACACCGGCGGCACGACCTGCCAAAATCCCTTTTTCATTGGCAACGGAATGCGCATGGCGGAGCAAAATTACTGTGGTCACACCGCAAGGTTATCGGGAATTGGCAAAGCACACTTGCTAAGGTCGCGCTATGCAAC
>JBEENC010000035.1:0-8052 GCA_041192285.1 Actinomycetota bacterium | reverse complement strand
GTAGATGGCGCCGATGCTGCTCGATTCTTGGTAACTCTTAAAGAACGTCTGGAACAAGGTGCATTTGAATCGGACCTCGGTCTCTAATGCCAACAATGCAACGCGTTGCAATCACCGGTGCATCCGGGATGATCGGTACGGCACTTGTTGGTCATCTCAAATCTGAGGGTTACACAGTTCAGAAATTAGTTCGCAGACCAAGTCGTTCAGCAGAAGAAATCACATGGGATCCACACACTGGTGTCGTAGATCTAGAAGCACTCGCAGGTGTTGATGCTGTAATTCACTTAGCTGGCGCAGGCGTTGGAGATAAACGTTGGAGCAAAAAATATAGAAGTGAAATTCTAAATTCAAGACTTCTAGGAACAACTGCTATTGCCAATGCAGTAAACGTAGTTAAACCATCGGTATTTATAAGTGCCAGTGCTATTGGTTGGTATGGAGAGACAGGCAATCGCGCTGTCATCGAAACAGATCGCGCTGGTGAAGATTTTCTTGCTGCGGTCTGCCGCGAATGGGAGGGCGCAGCTGATTTAGTTCAGGATGTGCGCACTGTAAAACTACGCACCGGCCTAGTACTTGATCCAACGGGCGGCGCACTTGGCCGAATGCTTCCACTCTTTCGCTTTGGTTTAGGTGGAAAACTTGGCAATGGTAAGCAGTGGTGGTCATGGATTACTTTGCATGATCAAATTCGCGCAATTGTTTTTGCTCTTGAAAACAAAGTAGAAGGTCCAATGAATTTAACTTCACCAAATCCAGTAACGAATCAAGAATTTACTGCTGGGCTTGCTCGCGCACTGCACAGACCAGCCTTATTTCCAGCACCTGCACTTGCATTAAAAATTGCTCTCGGTGGCTTTTCTACTGAAATTTTAGGTTCTAAAAAAGTTATGCCACAAGCATTACTTGATGCGGGATTTGTATTTGATTATCCGCATCTTGCGCCCGCACTTGCCGCGCTAGTCGACTAAGACTGAAAGAGCGGCTAACCGTCCCGATAGCAACGCACCATTTTGCGAAGGTGCACTCCGGTAATCGCCGGCAAGGTAAATCGAATTCTCAACCTGAGAACTTAAAGCCATTTGGCTTTGCAATCCAGCCAGTGGCAATGCACTCGGAATTTCATACTTTGCAACCAATTTCCAATTTCTTGTATCGGTGCCATACAAAATAGATAGGTGTCTACGAACTTCTGATTCCGTTGCAGGCAAAATACTGGTACTCGAAATTAAGGATTTACCGGCAGGTGCGTAACTTGGAAGCATGTTAGAAATAACAATCGTATTTACCAATGGTCCTCGATTTTGACTATCGATAATGAGGGACTTGCTCTGCGTTGGACTCTCGTTGGCGCTGTGATACCAAGTCGTGCAGCCAACTAGTTGTGGAACAACAGTTAGATCTAACAGCTGAGCCGCTGTTGTGGCATCTGTTGCAACAATGATTGCATCTGCTTCGTACTTTCCCTGAGAAGTTTTAATCACGTTGTTCTTGATCGAATTTACTTGAACGCCATACTCAATTGAATCAACTCTGGCCGCTAATGCTTCTGAAAATGCCTTTATCCCTTGGGCCGGTAATCCAGAATTTCCTGTGACAAAGTGCCCGATAGCGGTGCGTCCATACTCTGCATTAACCAACAAGGGATCTGCGAGAAACACACCTGTAAGAAAGGGTCTAAGTACTCGTTCATAGGTTTTGCCTATGCCATTGGCCTTAAGTTCTTCACCAACGCTAGCGACTCGCGTGCGCTTGATTAAGTATTTGACCAAGCGGATTTTTTCGATCAATGAGCCAGTTTCTGAATTAAAAATCGAAAAAAATGCTGCGCGCGGATCGCCTATTCGGATACGTCTGTCATCACGGGCTACTTCAATTACCGATGAAGCAGAAACAAAATTGATTTCTTTTGTAATTGCCAGTCTTTTGATTTCTGGATAATTTATGTTCAGAAGTTGAAAACCGCGATCACAGATGAATCCATCAATTAAATCACTTGTGACACGTCCGCCAGGGCGATCACTGCTTTCAAGGACTGTGACTGAGATGCCTTCATTTTGCAATGTAATTGCTGCATTGAGTCCTGCCAAACCAGCGCCAATAACAATAACTTTTTTAGGCACGCACACTCATCTCACGCGCCTGATCAATAATGCGTGCGACATCTAGAATTTCATCGGCTGAAATCGGCATTGCAGTTTTGTTCGTGATCGCATCATGAACCAGTGAATAGAAAACACAATAATTGCCGTGATCTGCTTCGAATTTTTCAATCTTTTCTCCGCGATGTATAAATGCTGCAGAGGCAGTTGGTTGGTGCCACTTACCATCTTGGGGCAATACTCCTGAACGCAATAGATCTTCTTGCGGATCCAACTCTTCGATAACTAATGCACCTTCACTTCCGATAACACGAAGTCTGGGTCCAGGGGCTCCCACAACCGCGCTAGCTGAAAGAATTGATTCAACGCCGCTTTCGTGAGCGAGAACCAGTAATGCATCATCATCTGCACCACCGCGAATACTTCGAACTCTTGCGCTCTTTAGCTGCGCTGGCCCAAAGCAATCAATAGCAGTTGAAATCAAGTGTGGTTGCAAATCCAACAAAATACCGCCACCTTCTGCTGCAGAGTTATTTTCTCTCCACGATTGCGGATTTAGTACGGGGCGAAAACGTTCAAAACGTGAATCCATTCGAAGAACATTTCCAATATGGCCATCTCTGATCACTCGTTTTAATGTGAGCGTGTCACTGTCCCATTTGCGGTTGAAATAAGTAGTGATGGCAACATTTGCAGAGTTGGCTGCATCAAGGATTTCTTTTGTTTCATTGAGATCGCGCCCCATGGGTTTATCAACAACTAATGCGATTCCAGCCTCAATTGCCGCGAAAGATTGGGATGCATGTACTTGGGTACCTGATGCAATGACAATCAAATCGATGCCTTGATCGCAGAGTTCTTCTATCGATGAAACAGTTTTTGTCTGCGGATAATCTTCTTTAGCGTGGCGCTTTCTTACATCGTTGTTCGTAAGAATCGCAGCGACGTCAAAGTCAGTTGCCGACAACATCGGAGCATGAAAACTTCGACCGGCTAGTCCATAACCTGCTATACCGACTCGAAGTTTCAACTGAACTACTTTTTCAACTTAGAAGGCCACCAGATTTTTGGTCCAATTTCATGGACTAATGCAGGTACAAGAACTGATCGGACAATGATTGTGTCCAGAAGAACTCCGAAAGCAACAGCAAAACCAAGCTGAGCAAGAGGAACTAACGGAATTAGTCCAAGAACAGCAAAGGTTGCAGCAAGAACGATTCCGGCTGAAGTAATAACAGCTCCCGTCACCGTTAAGCCCTTAATTACTCCCTCACGTGTACCAAGTTTTATTGATTCTTCACGTACGCGAGTCATCAGGAAGATGTTGTAATCAATTCCGAGGGCAACTAAGAATATGAATGCGAATAGCGGAAATGAGGTATCTCCGCCGGCAAAACCAAAGATGTGGTTAAAGACAAGTGCGCATACTCCAAGAGTTGCAAAGTATGACAAGACAACTGTGCCGAGTAAAAGAACTGCACTAAGAATACTTCGAAGAAGTGCTCCCAGAATCATTGTGATGACTAACAAAATAATAGGGATAATCGTTTTGTTATCGCGATCATTGGCGGTTCTCACATCAAAATACACCGCACTTGTTCCGCCAACTAATGACGTTGAATCAGCCTCATGTGCCAAACGACGAATTTCGGGAATATCATTTGCCGCTTCAACACTGTCAGGTGCTTTATCTAGGGTTACATTTAGAATTGCCTTATTATTTACATACTTAATAGGTGGAACTGGTCCCCCAGGCATTTGAAATCCGTCGCGCAGAGGCTCAATGGAGGTAACTCCAGGTGCATTTTTAATAGCTGCAGCAACGGCGTCCATCTTGTCCGCATTGACAACTATTTGCGTTGGATCGCCTTCTCCGCCAGGAAAGTGAGTGAGCAATAATTTTTGTCCTACAACAGATTCTGGATTCGTTGTAAATGTATCAACGGTTCCAATTCCATCTGCCTTAAGTGTCGGAGACATGAATGCAAATCCCAATAAAACAACTCCGGTAATGATCCACGCTCTGCGTGGACGGCGACCGATTGAACTGCCAATTTTTGACCATGTGCCTGAAAGAACGTGGTCATCGCCATCGAATTCTGGACGTCGTGGCCAAAAAATCCATCTTCCAAAAAGTAATAGAAGTGCTGGTAGCAAGGTCAAAATCGTAATCATGGAACATACGATTCCAATTGCACCTACTGGCCCAAGTCCTGCCGTATTTGTTAGCTGACTAAACAAAAGCACGAGTAAAGAAATTGCAACGGTAGAACCAGATGCCAAAATTGGTTCCCACACACCTTTATATGTTGCACGCATTGCATCGAATCTATTTTCATGCAGGTGCAGCTCTTCGCGATATCTAGCGATGAGAAGCAGTGCGTAATCCGTTGCGGCGCCAATAACTAATACCGAAAGAATTCCCTGCGATTGACCATCGACATCAATGATGTCATTTTTGGCCAAGAGGTAAACGATTCCTCCTGCTGTAGATAGAGCAAAAAGTGCTGAAAGCAGTGGAATGATCCACAAAATCGGAGAGCGGTAAACAACAATTAAAATGACTGCAACAACAGCAAGTGTTGCTAACAGCAAGGTTGAGTCAATCGATCCAAATGCCTTAAATAAATCACCGAGTAATCCACCAGGGCCTGTCACATATGAGGTGAGATTATTTGCCTTGGCTATTGGAGTTAAATCTTCACGCAGCGCTTCCACAACGGCCGGAAGTACAGGTTCATCATTTGAAAGAACTTTTGATAGAGCGTTTCCATCTAGTGGCACCGTTGCAAGGATTGCTTTTCCATCTTGTGCTGCAAATGCTGTGATTCTTTGACCTGGAGCAAGGTAATCTGAAATTTTGGCACTAGTGCCTGCAAGTGTTAATTCACCAACAGCATCTAAATGTGAATTAATTGCCGCAAGGCTCTGAGGTGATGCATTCCCCTCAAATAAAACAAGGGCTGGAAAATTAAATGAGACTTTGATGCCAGAAAAAGTTTGAATCAGTTCAGAAGCTTGAGTTGCCTCTGCACCCTTAGGCAAGAAAGATGAGTTGTTATTTTCTTGGACCGATGTGAGTTTTCCAAAGAGTGGCCCAAATACACCGGTGAGTAAAAACCAGACCAAGACAACAAGCATTGCAAGGGCAAAAGGTTTACGAGATTTCTGAGAAGTAGTTCTTGACACGAGAATGAAGCCTTTCGATCTGGCGGGAGCGCGTGATTCGCGACTGGGCAAGCCTACCTTTAGGCTTACTCCGTGGCCGCCACAGAAACTATCCAAAGCAGCATCTTGGTGCATGATTTAAAGCACCTTGCATATGGCGAAGCCTTACTCATTCAAGAGCAGACACATGAACAAGTTAGTTCAGGGCACATTCCAAACACACTTCTCTTTGTTGAGCACTCACCCGTTTTCACAGCTGGAAAACGCACTCTGGATTTTGAGCGACCACAAGATGGCACTGCCGTAATCGATGTCAACCGTGGTGGAAAAATTACGTGGCATGGTCCGGGACAAATTGTTGGCTATCCAATTGTGCGCCTTGCAAAACCAACTGAATTAGTTGCATTTGTTCGAGAACTCGAAAGTGCACTCATCGACACGTGTAATGAATTTGGATTGCAAGTAGAACGAATAAAAGGTCGCTCTGGTGTGTGGATTGAAGATGAAACCAATCCCCGTAAAATTGCAGCAATCGGAATTCGTGTCGCAAAGGGCACAACCATGCATGGCTTTGCACTAAATGTTAATCCTGATCTCTCAGCCTTTTCCCAAATCATTCCCTGCGGAATTACAGATGCAAAAGTAACTTCAATGGCGCAAGAGTTGAAACGTGAAATCAATGCCTCTGAAGTTTTACCGATTCTAGAACGCAATCTGCTTTCATCTTTGGCTAAGGTGAGCGCATGACTATCGCACCAGAGGGTCGCAAGATGATTCGCATTGAAGCGCGTAACGCCCTCGTGCCAATTGAGCGCAAACCTGAATGGATTAAGACTCGCGCAAATATGGGTCCTGAATACACCCGTCTTCGCTCACTCGTTAAATCAGAGGGTTTGCACACCGTGTGCCAAGAAGCAGCGTGCCCGAACATTTTTGAATGTTGGGAAGATAAAGAAGCCACATTTTTAATTGGCGGAGAAAAGTGCACACGCAGATGCGATTTTTGCAATATTGATACTGGTAAACCCGATCCAATTGATCGTGACGAACCACGCAAGGTGGCTGAATCCGTAAAAACAATGGGATTAAAGTACGCAACAATTACTGGTGTTACACGCGATGACTTAGAAGATGAAGGCGCGTGGTTGTATGCCGAAACAATTCGCAAGGTGCATGAGTTAAATCCTGGATGCGGAGTAGAGATGCTGGCTCCAGATTTCCATGCAAAAGCAGAACTTCTTAATCAAATTTTTGAAACCAAACCAGAGGTTTTCGCACACAATTTAGAAACAGTTCCACGCATTTTTAAAAGCATTAGACCTGCTTTTACTTATGAAAAGTCTCTGACAGTGATCACCATGGCGCGAGATTTTGGTTTAATCACAAAATCTAATTTGATTTTAGGTCTTGGAGAAACTCGAGAAGAGATTTCTCAAGCACTTCTAGATTTACAAAGCGCCGGTTGTGATCTCATCACCATCACCCAATATTTGCGACCAACTAATCGTCACCACCCAGTGGAACGTTGGGTTAAGCCAGAAGAGTTTGTTGAACTTGCAGCAGAAGCCAAAGAAATCGGCTTCTTAGGTGTGATGAGTGGGCCACTGGTTCGTTCTAGCTATCGCGCTGGACGACTATATAAAGAAGCAATGGCTGCTAAAGCAGGTGCATCTCGTGGCTGATTTCGTCTATCCCCCTGTAGTGGCAGTAATCAAATCTTTTTGGAAATACCTAGATCTTCGATTTTCTTTTTCTGGTGAAGAAAACATTCCACAAGAAGGTGGAGCAATTCTTGCAATCAATCACATCGGATACTTAGATTTCGCTCTTGTTGGAACAGCCGTACTTCCAAAGAAGCGCTACGTACGATTTATGGCAAAGAAGGAAATATTTGATAACAAATTAGCTGGGCCATTGATGCGCGGAATGCACCACATAAGTGTTGATCGTGGAAATGGGTCTGCATCCTTTGTCGCTGCCCTTCGAGCACTTCGCAAAGGCGAAATCGTTGGCATATTTCCTGAAGGAACAATTTCAACAAGTTTTGAAATTAAGCAACTCAAATCTGGCGCAGTAAGACTTGCTATGTCTGCCGGTGTCCCGGTTATTCCAACAATCGTTTGGGGCAGCCAAAGAGTGTGGACTAAGGGCGTTAAAAAGAATTTGTTAAGAAAAAGCGTTCCGATCACGGTGACATTTAATCCACAACTTAACTTCGCAAAAGATTGCGACGTGGAACTTGGAGAAGCCCAATTACGTGATGTGCTTCTTGCAAGCTTAAATAAAGTTCAAGAAGAGTATCCCGATAGCCATCAGGGCCAACGCTGGGCGCCCGTGCGTCTTGGTGGTACGGCCCCTGCCCCACTAAACTTATGAGCATGTTCAAACGAAATAAGAAGAATAAAGAAGCAGCGGTTAAGACTCCGCGTTTTCAAACATTTAGAGATGCCTACTCTGTAACAAAGAGTGCAAAGCCGTGGATTGGTTTAGCACTCATTGCAGTATTCCTTGTTGCGTGGGCGATCGGAATTGGTATCGGTATCGCAGTTGGTCATCCAATTTATGTGGGTTTTGTGTCACTTCCTGTTGCGTTGCTAGCTTCAATGTTTTTCTTTACACGTCAAGCATCAACGGCCGCCTACTCATCTATTGAAGGACAGTTGGGCGCCGGTGCTTCTGTGTTGATGGCAATTCGCAAAGGTTGGACAACTACCCCAGCCGTTGCAGTAGCTCGAAATCAAGACATGGTCCATAGAAGTGTTGGTCGTGCAGGAATCGT
>JBEENC010000034.1:0-8240 GCA_041192285.1 Actinomycetota bacterium | reverse complement strand
GAGAACTTACTTCCACGCTTTGAAGTGCCAACAGGAGAAACAGAAGATTCATGGCTGATAAAAGAAGCAGAACGTGGATTAATCAATCGAATGGGTGCTCGATTAACTGATGCGCACCAAGAGCGCTTGAAGTACGAATTAGATGTAATGATTAAGATGGGTTTTCCTGGATACTTTTTAGTTGTCGCAGATTTAGTAGCACATGCAAAGCAAGTCGCAATCCGAGTTGGACCCGGCCGTGGTTCTGCTGCTGGTTCTCTTGTTGCTTATGCACTCGGGATCACAGGCCTTGATCCACTCGAACACGGTTTACTCTTCGAGCGATTCTTAAATCCAGAACGTATCTCTATGCCAGATATTGATTTGGACTTTGATGAACGCAGACGCAGCGAAATGATTCGATATGCAACAACAAAGTATGGCGAAGATCGTGTTGCTCAAATCATTACCTATGGCACCATTAAATCTAAACAAGCAATTAAAGATTCAACTCGTGTACTTGGCTATCCATATGCTATTGGTGAAAAACTTACTAAAGCGCTGCCGCCCTCTGTTATGGGTAAAGATATTTCCCTGGCCGGAGTTTTTGATCCTACGAATGATCGATACTCAGAAGCCGGAGAGTTTAGAACTCTCTATGAAAGTGATCCGGATTCAAAAACCGTTATTGATACTGCGATGGGACTTGAAGGATTAAAGCGCCAATGGGGCGTGCATGCAGCAGGAGTTATTCTCTCTCGCGAACCTTTGTTAGATGTTATTCCTATTCATCGTCGTGAAGCAGATGGTTCCATCATTACCCAATTTGATATGGGCGCATGCGAAGCAACTGGATTGCTCAAGATGGATTTCCTCGGTCTTCGAAACCTGTCAGTGCTCGATGATGCGCTATTAAATATCAAGGCAAATAAAGGCATTGACGTTGTTCTAGAGGATCTGACGTTAGATGATAAGAATACATTCGAACTCTTATCGCGTGGAGATACCCTCGGTGTATTCCAACTAGATGGTGGGCCAATGCGCGCACTTCTTCGCAGCATGTCACCTGATTCCTTCCAAGATATCTCTGCAGTTATTGCTCTCTATCGCCCAGGACCAATGGGAGAAAATGCGCACAATAACTATGCGGATAGAAAAAACAAACGCAAACCTGTCGAACCAATTCATGCTGAGTTATCAGAAGTTCTCAATGAAATTTTGGGCGATACATACGGATTAATTGTTTACCAAGAACAAGTTATGGCTATTGCGCAAAAAGTTGCGGGATTCTCACTTGGACGCGCAGATCTCTTACGCAAAGCAATGAGTAAGAAGAATAAAGAAATTCTTGATAAAGAATATATTCCATTTGAAGCTGGCATGAAGACAAATGGTTTTAGCAACGCTGCCATTAAACGACTTTGGGATGTTCTTATTCCATTCTCTGATTACGCATTTAACCGTGCCCATAGCGCTGGTTACGGTGTAGTTTCATATTGGACTGCTTATCTCAAAGCAAATTACCCAACTGAATACATGGCTGCACTTCTCACATCTGTTCGCGATGATAAAGACAAATCTGCTTTGTATTTAAGTGAGTGTCGTCGCATGGGTATTCAAGTGTTGCCGCCAGATGTCAATGAATCCGATGCCGAATACACCCCACGTGGAACCGATATTCGTTTCGGTCTTGCTGCAATTAGAAATGTTGGCGAAGGAGTGGTTGCATCCATTAAGAGTGGTCGAGATAGTAAAGGTCGCTATCTATCCTTTGGAGATTTCTTAGCTAAAGTTGATGCGCAGGTGTGTAACAAAAAAACTATTGAATCGCTGATTAAGGCCGGTTCATTTGATTCTCTCGCTCACACACGCAAAGGATTAATGGCTGTCTACCTCGAAGCAATCGACTCTGTGATTGAAACTAAACGCGCTGAAGCGATCGGACAATTTGATTTGTTCGGAAGCGAATCAGCGACATCAGTATCAAGCGTTGCGCTAGATATTCCCCCTGGAGAGTGGGAAAAAGCAATGTTGCTTTCTTATGAGCGCGAGATGCTAGGACTCTATGTTTCAGATCATCCTTTACTGGGGGTCGAACATGTTTTGCGTTCCGGAACAGATATGTCTATTAGCGAATTGCTAGATGATGGCGGACATCATGATCAAATCGTCACAATCGGTGGCTTAATAACTTCTGTCACAAGAAAAGTAACGAGACAAGGTGCTTCGTGGGCAGTTGTGACCATAGAAGATCTCGAAGGATCCATTGAAACTCTCTTTTTTTCAAATACCTACAATCAATACGCTTTGACTCTGACCGAAGATCGAATTGTTCTCATTCGTGGCCGAGTAGATAAACGCGAAGATCAAGTCAGATTTACTGCCCTTGAAATGAAAAGCGCTGATGTAAGTGCGGCACCAACGGGTCCGCTTGTAATTACATTGCCAATAAATCAATGCACGCCACCAGTAGTCGATCGCATGAAGGAGATTCTTCGCTCACACCCTGGAAAACGCGAAGTTCATTTACATCTTGATGAGAATGGAATGCGCACCGTGATGAAATTGGACACCTTGATTACATCATCTCCATCGCTGAGCGCTGATCTCAAATCAATCCTCGGGCCTAACTGCCTACAGGGCTAGTAGAATTTGCTCATCTAATCCCCAGATCTATTACTTTGTGAGGCAACCAGATGATGCGTTTAGTAGACCTTCGCGGTCAACGCCTATCTAAATCTGGTTACAACAGCGTAATTCCACGTGCGGCGCTCGATGTCGCAGAAGCTATGAAATTAGTTGAACCAATTTTAGCGCGTGTGAAAAATGGAAATGAAAGTGATTTGATTGCACTGGCAAAAGAATTTGATGGCGTGGCTCCGAAGCAGATAAAGGTTCCTAGAGAAGCGCTAACGCGGGCACTAAAAGAATTAGACCCAAAAATACGCACAGCGTTAGAAGTTTCAGCAGAGCGAATTAGAACAGTTCACAATGATCAAAGACGCAATGAAAGTATTACCAAAGTTGTTGATGGTGGAAGTGTCACAGAGCGATGGGTGCCGGTAGATCGCGTAGGTTTATATGTTCCAGGCGGTCGTGCTGTTTATCCAAGCAGCGTGATGATGAATGTTATTCCCGCCCAAATTGCTCAAGTCGCAAGCATTGCTATTGCTTCCCCTCCTCAAAGTGAATTTGGGGGATTGCCGCACCCAACAATTCTTGCGACGTGCGAACTCCTTGGTGTAACTGAGGTATATGCAATTGGTGGAGCACAAGCAATTGCACTCTTTGCATACGGTATGGAAAACGTCTGTGAAAAATGCGACCTAGTAACTGGTCCTGGAAATATTTACGTTGCAGCTGCAAAGCGTGCGCTGCGTGGGCTCATTGGTATCGACTCTGAAGCAGGACCAACGGAAATTGCGATCATCGCTGATAACACTGCACTAGCCGCAGATGTTGCAGCAGATCTGATAAGCCAGGCAGAACACGATGTCATCGCAGCCGCTGTTCTGATCACAGATAGCCAAGAGCTCATTGACGAAGTTCAAGAAGAATTAGTTACGCGTGTTGCACGAACAAAGCATTCAGAGCGCATTACCGAGGCACTTACTGGAATTCAATCTGCTTGCGTTTTAGTTGACTCCACAGACCATGCAGTAGAAGTTGCAAATGCATACGCTGCTGAGCACCTAGAAATTCAAACCAAAAATAGTGAGAAAGACGCGCAGAAAATTAGAAATGCTGGCGCGGTTTTCATTGGTCGTTTTTCTCCAGTTTCACTTGGTGATTATTCAGCCGGATCAAATCACGTATTGCCAACTGGTGGATGCGCTTGTCACTCAAGTGGACTATCAGTTCAAACATTCTTACGTGGATTGCACTTCATCGAATACAACGAGGCTGCATTCACGCAAATTCTGCCAACTGTTATTACCTTGGCCAACTCAGAAGATCTGCCTGCACACGGTGAAGCGATGAGTGCGCGTTTAGAGAAAAAGAGTTCATCGTGAGTACCTGGCCACAGTGGTTACCACTACGCGAAGAGCTTGCACCGATGTCGGCCTATGGCGCGCCACAAGTTGAAGCTGATGCATATCTAAATACAAATGAAAATCCATTTTCTCCATCGCCAGAACTCGTTAAGGCAATTGCAACTCGAGTAACAGAAATTGGTTCACGTCTGAATCGCTATCCAGATCGCGAAGCAACAGAGCTTCGAACATCATTGGCTAATTACATTAACTCTCAATCAGGTACTTCAATTGATATTTCCAATGTGTGGGCTGCAAATGGCAGCAATGAAATTATTCAATCTATTTTTCTTGCCTTCGGTCGTAAATCCGCCCTCGGTTTCACGCCTTCGTATTCAATGCATCCTTTAATTGCAAAGGTCACTGCAACTCCATGGATCGATGGAACTCGTCGCAAAGACTTCACTCTTGATTGTGATGCGGCCGCAGCACAGATCGAATCACTTCGCCCTACTTTGACATTTATTGCAACTCCTAATAATCCAACAGGAAGCGCAGTTTTAATTTCAGAAGTAGAGATACTGGCTCGAAGTGCTGCGTTAGTTGGCGGTTTGCTTGTCATCGATGAGGCGTATGCAGAATTTTCATCTGAGAAGTCAGCAGTAACTCTTATCGAAAAGTTTCCAAATGTTGTTGTTATCAGAACGATGAGCAAAGCTTTTGCATTCGCTGGTGCACGAGTGGGCTATCTCGTTGCTCATCCATCGGTGATAGATGCAATGCGACTTGTTCGACTTCCGTATCACCTGAGCGCATTGACTCAAGTTGCAGCCAGCGCGGCACTTGAATTTAGCGATGAACTCTTAGCAACAGTTCAGGGCTTAATTGCGGCCCGAGAAGATGTTGCAAGCCAACTCAGCGCACTTGGCCTTGAAGTCATTCCAAGCTGCTCAAATTTCTTGCTCTTCTCGGGATTCAAGCGAGCAAGTGCAGATGTGTGGAAAGATTTGCTCGATAAAGGGGTGCTCATCCGAGATGTGGGCCTTGAAGGATATTTACGAGTAACAATCGGCAACGAAGCTGAAAACAGGAAGTTCTTATTGGTGTTAAAAGAAGTACTCAACAAGTGAAGCAGGGGAAAAAATGAGAAGTGCCCGCGTAGAACGTACAACGAAAGAATCAAGCGTTCTTGTTGAACTTAACCTTGATGGTCAAGGAAACATATCTGTCGATACTGGCGTTGCCTTCTTTGATCACATGCTTTCACAACTTGGTAAGCACTCCGGATTTGATTTAACTGTAAAAACTACTGGTGACATTGAAGTTGATTCTCATCACAGCGTTGAAGATACTTCCTTGGCATTTGGCCAAGCACTTCGTGAAGCACTGGGGGATAAAATAGGCATTCGTCGCTTTGGCGATGCCATGGTTCCTCTCGATGAAGTCCTTGTGCAGGCTGCAGTTGATTTATCAGGACGTCCGTACCTAGTACATCGCCAACCGGAAATTGTTGAACTCATCGGAACATTTGATACAACACTTGGTAAGCACATTTGGGAATCTATTGTTGCTGAAGCACGCATAGCACTTCACATTAGAGTTCTTGAAGGACGAAATGCTCACCACGTATTTGAAGCACAATTTAAAGCTGTTGCTCGCGCACTACGTAATGCGGTTGCGTTGGATTCACGAGTAACTGGTGTTCCATCAACTAAGGGCGTTCTTTGATAGCAATCTTGGATTACGGATCCGGAAATTTACGATCCGCCCAACGAGCGTTTGCAACTACAGGTCATGATGTACAACTCACATCAGATCTAGACGTTGCTCTTAAATCTGATGGGCTAGTTGTTCCAGGTGTGGGCGCCTTTGCTGCATGCATGAGTGGAATTAATGAAATCGATGCTGCAGATGTAATCCGCCAGCGCCAAGTGGCAGGTAAACCCACGTTAGGGATTTGTATTGGGATGCAGATTTTATTTAGCGATGGCTTAGAACACGGTCAACACAAAGGAATTGGAATGTGGAACGGGACTATTAGTGCACTTGATGCGCCAATACTTCCTCACATGGGTTGGAATACTCTTGAAATTACTGGTCCATCAAAGCTCTTCAAAGGAATTGAAAGCGAATCTTTCTATTTTGTTCATTCATATGCTGCAAAGAAATCCGTCGGTGCTGCACAAGCGTGGACAACCCATGGAGAAAAATTTTTAGCCGCAGTTGAAGATGGTCCTTTATGTGCCACGCAATTTCATCCTGAAAAATCAGGCAACGCTGGACTTACCCTCATTGCTAATTGGAGTGCGGGCTTATGAGCTATCTCGAACTATTACCTGCAGTAGATGTAAGAGATGGCAAGGCTGTTCGATTAGTGCAAGGCGAACTCAGCCAAGAGACCAATTACGGGCGACCACTAGATGCCGCCCTTGATTTCCAAAAATCAGGCGCCGAGTGGATTCACCTTGTAGATCTTGATGCCGCATTTGGTATCGGAAGTAACGCAGATTTGCTAGCAGAAGTTATCGGCGCATTAGATATCAAAGTTGAATTATCAGGAGGAATTCGAGATGACCAATCTTTACGCCGCGCTCTTGCAACAGGATGCACACGAGTGAATTTAGGAACTGCCGCACTAGAAAACCCAGAGTGGACTTCTCGCGTTATTGCAGAGTTTGGCGATCGCATCGCAGTTGGTTTAGATGTTCGTGGGCAAACTTTGTCAGCTCGCGGTTGGACCCGAGACGGTGGCGATCTCTTCGAAACAATTACACGTCTAGATCGCGATGGTTGTGCGCGCTACGTCGTAACTGATGTAACCAAAGATGGAACTCTTGCGGGCCCAAATCTTGAGTTACTCAAAAGCGTCTGTGCTGTAACAAAGGCTCCGGTGATTGCAAGTGGTGGTATCTCTAGTTTGGGCGATATCGAGAATTTGACTGGGCTTAGAAGTATCGGTGTTGAAGGAGCAATTGTTGGCAAAGCACTCTATGCAGGTGCCTTTACCTTAGAAGAAGCGCTGGAAGTTGCTAAGCGATGACACTTTCTGTTCGCATCATCGCCTGTCTAGATGTTACTGATGGTCGTGTTGTTAAAGGAGTTAACTTCACAGACTTAGTCGATGCAGGAGACCCAGTTGAAATGGCTTCGTTATATGACACCGAAGGTGTGGATGAGCTAACGTTTTTAGATATTTCTGCAAGTTCGGCTGGTCGCGAGACCACATTAGATGTTGTTCGCCGCACGGCAGAACAAGTTTTTATTCCCTTAACCGTTGGCGGAGGAATCAGAAGTGTTGATGATGTCAATAAATTACTTCGAGCAGGTGCGGATAAAGTTTCAATTAATACTGCAGCGCTCAATCGTCCTGAATTAATTTCTGAAATTGTTGATCGCTTTGGTTCTCAAGTTTTAGTTCTCTCCGTTGACGCTAGGCGCGCACGTACTGATTCAGGATTTGAAGTAACTACACATGGCGGACGTGAAAGTGCGGGAGTAGATGCAATTGCATGGGTCGAAAAAGCGTGCGCACTTGGGGTTGGTGAAATTTTATTAAACTCAATGGATGCTGATGGAACCAGAGCGGGTTATGACATTGGGATGATCACAGCGGTGAGATCAGTTGCCAAAGTTCCATTGATTGCTAGTGGCGGGGCAGGAGCACTCTCAGATTTCGCAGCATCACTGGATGCAGGAGCAGATGCACTGCTTGCAGCAAGTGTTTTCCACTTTGGAGTTCATAGAATTGTTGATGTAAAGAGGTATTTAAGCGGGGCTGGTTATTCGGTTCGCACCGTCAATAACTCATAGGGCAGAATTACGCCATGAGCAGCTATCAATTATCGGCCGAAGTTCTTGGAATGCTCAAAGATTCACAGCTTTTGATTCCTGCAATTGCACAGGATGCACACACTAAAGAAGTGTTAATGCTTGCTTACGTTAACCAAGAAGCACTCGCTCAAATGATTGCAACAGGTGCGGCAACGTATTGGTCTCGCTCACGAAATGAAATATGGGTAAAAGGAGCCACTTCAGGGCACACTCAAAAAGTTATCTCTCTGTCACTAGATTGCGATGGCGATGCGCTGCTAATTTTGGTAGAACAAATCGGAGCAGCGTGTCACACAGGGGATGCAACCTGTTTTCATCAGCCGGTGCAACTGGGATGAATCTAGAAGAGTTTCGTTCTTTTGCACGCAATTACAACGTTATTCCAGTAACGCGTAAATTACTTGCAGATGGTGAGACACCTCTAGGTATTTACAGAAAGCTTGCCAAGAGTGCCCC
>JBEENC010000033.1:0-8528 GCA_041192285.1 Actinomycetota bacterium | reverse complement strand
TTTGGTAAGGCTCAAGAAGTCTGGGGTTCGGGCCTCGGTGGCGTCTTCTTCTGGGTTCCACAAGGTAACCCTGCATACGGCAAGATTTGGGTAAAGAAGTAATCCATATCTAGTCGCACATATTGAAGTACAGTGCCCCTGAGGTTTGTAATAGCCTCAGGGGCATTTACTTGAAATTTATTCATTAATTTTTTTGGGAGATTAAAAAATGTATAGATTTATCGGCCGGCGTGTTTTCTTTGCCGTCCTGACAATCTTGGCAGTGTCGGCCGTGGTATTTGCCATCTTCTCCTTTTTACCATTTGATCCCGCAGCTCTGACATGCGGACAGCGTTGTACGCCTCAAATCATTGAAGGCAACAGAATTAAATTAGGTTTTGATAAACCCATTTATGAGCAATATTGGCTCTTCCTATCTGGAATTTTTGTTGGACGCACATATGGAAGCGGACAAGCCGCCTTTAGTTGCCCGGCTCCGGCTTTTGGCTATTCATTTAATGAAAATGCATGCGTTACAGACATGATCAAAGACTCTTTACCAGTTACATTAAATTTGGCTGTAGGCGCTTTAATTTTATGGTTATTAATTGGAATATCGCTCGGCGTTATTGCGGCAAAGTTTAAGAATAGATGGCCTGACACAACTGGCTCAGTCTTTGTGCTCTTAGGAACATCTCTTCCAACATTCGTAACTGGTTTGGCGCTTCTCATATGGGTCTCCATTAAATGGAAGATTGTTCCAATGTCACTAGATGGTTATGTTTCCGTTTTAGATAGTCCAGGGCGATGGTTTATGTATTTCATCTTGCCATGGATAACTCTGGCAATTGCATATGCCGCGCTTTATACGCGATTCACACGTGCTGCAGTGCTAGATACTCTCGGCGAGGATTTCATTCGCACCGCGCGAGCAAAAGGCGTCAAAGAGCGCACGGTACTTTTTAAGCACACTTTGCGCGCAGTTCTTGCGCCCATCATCACATTGGCTGGTTTGGACTTTGCTGGACTTATCGGTGGAGCGATTATTACCGAAACTATTTTTAATCTGCCAGGACTTGGTCGTTTAACTCTTCGCTCTATATTTGAATTTGATTTACCTGTAGTACTTACCACAACCATCTTGGCGGCAGTAGTTGTAATTGTGATGAATCTGATCGTTGATATGTTCTATGCCGTCCTTGATCCGCGGGTGAGAATGTAATGTCTGAGTTATTGAGAATTAGTGATTTACACGTTGCTTTCCCGACAGATGATGGGTTGGTGCGCGCAGTTGATGGGGTTTCATTAAGTGTTTCTTCAGGTGAAACAGTTGCCATCGTGGGCGAATCTGGTTCCGGCAAAACAGTGACAAGTCTTTCTGTAATGGGATTACATAAAAAAGGATCTGCCCAGATGAGCGGATCCATCAGCGTTGCCCATGATGGTGGATTTTTAGATGTGCTTTCCGCCAGTGAAGAAGAGATTCGCAGCATGCGCGGTCGAAGCGTTGCAATGATTTTTCAAGATCCGATGTCGGCGCTTCATCCGTATTACAAAATTGGCGATCAATTAGCTGAAGCATATTTAGTCCACAATCCCGGTAAGAAAAAAGAAGCCATAGCACGCGCAGTTGAAATGCTTGACCTGGTTGGAATTTCAGAACCTGCACAGCGTGCAAAAGAGTTCCCACATCAATTCTCTGGCGGCATGCGCCAGCGCGTAATGATTGCAATGGCATTGATGAATTCGCCAAAGATGCTCATTGCCGATGAACCAACAACTGCTTTGGATGTGACTGTTCAAGCACAGATTTTGACTCTACTTGCATCCCTTCAAAAAGAGCTCAACATGGGAATTTTGCTGATTACTCACGACCTTGGTGTGGTTGCTCAAGTTTCAGACAAAGTAAATGTCATGTATGCAGGACGTATTGTCGAGCAAGGTGGAGTAGATGACATTTTCTATAATCCTATGCATCCATACAATCTCGGTCTTTTAAAATCAGTTCCACGCATTTCAGCAACTGGTTCCGAGCGCCTCAGAGCAATTCCAGGACAACCTCCATCTCTTATTAGTTTGCCAGCAGGATGTGCATTTGCACCCCGTTGCGAATACATAAAATTTGCTGACAGCAACGCTTGCGCAACACAGATGCCAGCGCTTGTAGGCACAGCCGCTTCCCATATTTCTCGTTGCCATATCGATGAATCAAAGCGTAAAGCATCCTTTGCCGAAGCAATGAAGGAGGTACGCTAATGAGTACCGAGACAATTCTTAGCATCACTAACTTGACCAAGCATTTTCCAGTCAAGAAATCTAAAGATCGCAAAAAGTCTGTGGTCAAAGCAGTAGATGGAATCTCATTTGATTTACGCGCCGGAGAAACTCTGGGACTTGTGGGTGAATCTGGTTGTGGCAAGACAACTGCTGGACGCGCAATTTTGAAGTTAACAGAGCCAACTTCTGGCAGAATCGTCTTTGAAGGTCAAGACATCACAAAGTTTAAGCACCATAAAATGACTTCGCTTCGCGCGCAGATGCAGATAATCTTCCAAGATCCATATTCAGCACTTAACCCGCGCCAAACTATTGGCAAGATAATTTCCGCACCCTTTGAAATTCAGAGAGTTGATCCTGCCGGTGGTGTTAAAAACGCTGTGCAAACTCTTATGGAGCGCGTGGGTCTAAATCCAGAGCACTACAACCGCTATCCGCACGAGTTCTCTGGCGGACAACGCCAGCGCATTGGTATCGCCCGCGCCATTGCACTTAAGCCACGTTTTATTGTCGCAGACGAACCAGTCAGCGCACTCGATGTTTCTATTCAAGCCCAGGTCATTAATTTACTTGATGATTTGCAACGCGAAGATAGCATCAGCATTGTTTTCATTGCCCACGACTTATCTGTCGTGCAACATATTTCAGATCGCGTTGCGGTCATGTATCTGGGCAAAATTATGGAAATTGGACCGACTTCAGATCTTTATTTGCAATCACATCACCCATATACAAAGGCGTTGCTCTCTGCGGTTCCTCAACCAGATCCGCGTTCTGAGAAATCACGTGAGCGCATTATTCTCACTGGAGATTTGCCGAGCCCCATTAATCCGCCATCTGGATGCGTATTTAATACACGATGCTGGAAAGCTCAAGATAAGTGCCGCACTGATGTTCCGCAGTTAGTACAGCTCGGTGGAACACAGGTCGCTTGTCACTTTCCCGAATAGTCTGGCCTGAATAACTACCAAATACGAACGCGCTCTGACTCTTTCATCCAGAGTCTGTGCTTTTCATTGACATCAAAGGCCGTATAAAACTCATCGATATTTCTAACGATAGCGTTGCATCTAAATTCATAAGGTGAGTGCGGATCTGTGGCAATACGCCGGCGTAGTTCTTCAGGGCGAACTTTGCCGCGCCATGCTTGTGCCCATGCAAGGAAGAAGCGTTGTTCACCTGTTAAACCATCAATAACGGGCGCTGGGGCACCCTTTAAAGCCAGTAAATACGCCTTATAAGCGATGCTTAAACCACCCAGGTCTCCAATGTTTTCTCCCACTGTCAAAGCGCCGTTAACGGTGATGTCAGGGGTTTCTTCAGGGGATAGTGCATCAAATTGTGCGATCAATGCATTTGCGCGCACTTCAAATTCATCGCGATCTGATTGGGTCCACCAATCGACCATGTTGCCATCGCCATCGTATTTAGAACCTTGATCATCAAAACCGTGGCCAATTTCGTGGCCAATGACCGCACCGATTCCACCGTAATTAACCGCAGGGTCTGCATCGATATCAAAAAATGGTGGCTGCAAAATGGCCGCCGGAAAGACGATCTCATTCATGCCTGGGTTGTAATAGGCGTTAACTGTTTGAGGGGTCATATACCACTCGCTGCGATCAACTGGTGCGCCGATTTTTGCTAACTCGTAATCTCGGGCAAATACTGAGATGCGACCGAGATTGCCAAAGAGGTCATCTGATGAAATCTGCAATGATGAATAGTCGCGCCACTTATCTGGATAGCCAATCTTGGGAGTGAACTTAGTCAGCTTTTCAAAGGCCTTGGCTTTTGTCTCAGCGCTCATCCACGAAAGTCCGCTAATACTGATGCGGTATGCCTCAATGAGATTTGCAACGAGTTCATTCATGGCTGCTTTTGCAGCAGGTGGAAAATGACGCTCCACATAGATGCGTCCAACTGCTTCACCGAGTGAGCCTTCGACTACTGAAACTGCACGTTTCCAGCGCTCGCGTATTTGTGGAGTGCCAGAAAGAGTAGTCCCGTAGAAAGCAAAGTTTTGTTGCACTAGTGCGTCATTGAGGTAGGCGGCAGAGCCGGAAATTAACTGCCACTTAAGCCAGAGCACCCATGCGCTGCGATCGAATTTCTCAAGAAGAGCTGAAACCCCAGAGAAGAAATCTGGTTCGCGAACGATAACTGATTCAAATGCTTTTGCTGGGACTTCACCTGATTTAATCCAGAGTGGGAAATCTATTGCCGGTGCTAATTTTTCTAATTCGGCGCGGTTGTGTTTGTTATAGGTAAGCGTTGCATCGCGATCGCGCACCTGATCCCAATGACATGCTGCAATGGATGTTTCAAGTGCCAGGATTGATGCCACATCGTTGGTGCTCACCGAAATACCGGCCAGTGCAAACATCTTTGCCACATGTTCTACAAATGCTTCGCGGATAGGTGCGTATTGCTCTTCGCGGTAATACGACTCATCGGGTAAAGACAAACCGCCTTGTCCTAAATAAATAATATTGGTCTCTGAATCCATAGCATCTGTGTAAATGGATGCACCGAAAATTCCGCCGACGCCCTTCATCTCAAGACGAGACATCGTCTTGATGAAATCTGACTTACTTGAAATCGCATCAATAGAATCTAAGTCTGCGGCCAGGGGAGACGTGCCGAGTTTTTCAATCGCTGCGGTATCCATAAAAGAGAGATAGAGATCGCCAATCTTCTGAGCCTCTGCTCCATCATCTTTATTGCGATGTGCACCTTCGATGATTTCGCGCACCTGTGCTTCGGCTTCATCGTGAAGGGCGTATGCAACGCCATCGGATGCTCGATCTGCAGGGATTTGATGAGATTTGAGCCAACCACCATTGAGATAGCGATAGAGATCATCGCCAGGGGCGAATGTGGGATCGATATGTGAAAGATCAATGCCGCTCTTTGAAACCATTGGCTATATTCCCCCGCTTATGTGAAGTAGTTGAAGGTTCAACTTCTCGCGTACCATTACCTCTATGGCAGACGCTACAACACCTAAATGGCTCAATCCATCTGAGATGAAGGCTTGGCGTCGATACATTGTTGCTAGCCGGCGATTACTAGAAGCACTTGATTCAGACCTTGAACCACACGATGTTTCGATGGCAGATTATGAAATCTTGGCCCAACTCAGTGACGCCCCAGATCGCAGAATGCGCATGAGCGAGTTAGCAAATGTTGCGATGTTATCTCGCTCCAGACTTTCTCATCGGATGAAGGTGATGGAAAAAGCGGGCTGGGTAAAACGTGAATCATGTCCAATAGATAAACGTGGTTATTTTGCTGTGATGACACCTAAAGGATGGAAAGCAATTGTTGCAGCGGCTCCGGATCATGTGGAGAGTGTGCGCACTCGATTTGTAGATCACTTAACAAAGGCTGATCAACTTGTACTTGCTGAAATATTTGAACGAGTTGGAAAATCCTTGAGGGAATCTGATAAAGATTCAGATTAGTTTGCATAAGCAAAAAAGCCCGCCACTTTCGTGGCGGGCTTTTTTAATAAGCGAAATGCTTACTTTGCTGCCTTCTTGCGACGACGACGCTTTGGAGCGCCTGTCTTTGCAGCAGCCTTCTTACGGCGACGCTTTGGAGCTGCTTTCTTAGCAGCTGCCTTCTTGCGACGACGCTTTGGAGCTGCTTTCTTAGCAGCTGCCTTCTTGCGACGACGCTTTGGAGCTGCTTTCTTAGCAGCTGCCTTCTTGCGACGACGCTTTGGAGCTGCCTTCTTTGCAGCAGCCTTCTTACGACGACGCTTTGGTGCTGCTGATGTAGCAGCCTTCTTACGACGACGCTTTGGTGCTGCTGATGTAGCAGCCTTCTTGCGACGACGCTTTGGAGCAGATTTCTTAGCTGCAGCCACGTATTTCTCCATTCGGAATGGTTCGGATCCGTCACCCAAACCTGTTCGTGGATAAGTGTGACTGCAATTGCGCCGTAATGCTAGTTAATTGGTGAAAAAAGATAGCGCGTGTCGCAAATTTATTTTTTAATTATTTTGTGCATTTCGGTAAAAAATGTATGTACAAATTAAAAAAATTGCCCAATTTTTCGGCGAAATTACTTTTCATCGCCCTTTTTTTGCTCCATTTGGCGAATTTTCCGCATGGCAACCGCAAATTCGTTCGTTTCGGCGTCATATTTTCTAAATTTCGGCAAAAAACTCGCCAGTAATGCAACCATAAATACACAGATGAGACCTCCAGCAGTTACCGAAAAGGTAAGACTGGTAGCCGCAGCCATGGAAGCGGCGCGAAGCTGTCCGGCTAATGGTCCAATGGAGTACGAAAGTAATTCGATGCCGGCTAATCGGCCTCGAAGATTATCCGGGATGGTTTGGTTCCAGATCGTTCCGCGAAATAGTGCACTGATCATGTCGGCGCCACCTGCGATTGCCAAAAAGAGCAGCACCAGAATCAGGGAGTTAGAAATTCCTGCCAGTGCGATGGCTGCGCCCCAACCAATTGCTGCCCAAATGATGGCGCGACCGTGGAATCGATACGTCTTAATCCATCCACTAGTTAATGTGACAACAACTGAGCCCACAGTTACTGCTGCATATAAAAATCCAAGTGCCCATGGTGCACCAAGTTGGTCTGCCCAGAATGGATAGAGCGCAGTTGGCATTGCAAAAAACATTGCAGCTAAATCTATGAGGTATGTGCCAGTTAAATCTTGGCGACTACATGCATATTTGATTCCATCTAATAATCCACGCAGGGATGGCTTTTGCGCCTCTGGGTGGCTAGGTACCGAGCCGACTTTTGCCAGAAAAATTAATGAGATAAGAAAAGTAAGAACATCAAAACCATATCCGGCAGATATTGAGACAGTTGAAATAACAATGCCACCAATTGTTGGCCCAATAATCACGCCCATCTGCCAACGAAGGCTCATGAGTGCACTGGCTGCTGGTAAATCAGCATGACCAACGATGCGCGGCAAAATCGCATCAGCACTTGGTCGCTGCAATCCATCAACGGATGCAAATAATCCAGCCATCACATAAATAACCCAGACCTTGGGCTCTGAGCTCAGGGAATTAAGTAACAAGAGCGCCGATAAAACAAGGGCTGCGGCCTCTGTTGCCCAGATCATTTTCTTGCGGTCTACATAGTCAGCTAAAACTCCACCATAGAGTCCAAAGACAATCAGCGGAATGATTTCGATGGCACCGACGATCCCGACTGCAACGTATGAGTTGGTGAGTTCTTTTATCTGAAAGGGAATTGCGACATATGTGACCATCGAACCCAAGTAAGAGATAAGCCCCGATGCCCACAAATTTCGAAAATCGGGGTATTTCTTTAAAGGCGTTAGATCAATCGCGAATTTACTCACGAGGCGATATTACTTAAAGCTTTGTTCGGCGCCAGGAAAACGAGATGCCGCCACATCTCCTGCCCACTCCTTGGTTGCATCGAGCATTTCGGTGCGCAGATTGCGATAGGCCTTGGCTAACTTAGGTGGGTTCTTTGTAATGCCCATCAAATCTGTCCAGACCAAAACTTGAGAATCGCAATCAACGCCGGCGCCGATTCCAACACTTGGAATACTCAGGGCCTTAGTAATTCGGGCAGCTAATTCGGCTGGGACTAATTCCAGGACGATTGCAAAGGTTCCGGCCTTTTCAAGGGCGAGGGCCGCCTCAAAAATTGCGTCGCCATCGGTTCGACCCTGGACTTTGTATCCACTTAATTGGTGAAGTGATTGCGGGGTAAATCCAAGGTGGCCCATGACAGGTATTCCGGTGGCCACTAATTTTTCAACAGTTGAAATTCGAGCCCCTTCAATCTTTACTGCCATCGCGCCAGATTCTTTAAAAAATCGCGTCGATGTAGCAACCGCTTGCTCCGGGGATTGCTCGTACGAACCAAATGGTAAATCAGCAACAACCATTGCTCGCTGGGATCCGCGAACAACTGCTCGAACCAACGGAATCATTTCATCGACAGTCACAGGGATTGTATTTTCTAAACCTAAGAAGTTATTGCCGGCGCTATCGCCCACTAATAAAACAGGAATGCCGGCTTCATCAAATATGGATGCAGTCATCTCTTCATAGGATGTAAGCATCGGCCATTTTTCACCGCGCTTCTTAGCATCGGCTAAATCGGCAATGGTGACGCGACGGTGCGTGGCGCCGCCATATAGGGATTGCATGTAAAGACCTCCAGCCTCAAGGCTTCATGCGAAGTCCCTGGGTACGAGCCCAAGGGTACTAGAAGTAGGCTTGATGTATGAAGTTGCGCGTAGCACTG
>JBEENC010000032.1:0-8840 GCA_041192285.1 Actinomycetota bacterium | reverse complement strand
CTTGTGATACTGCCCAGTTGAATGTAAAAACCGTGGTCCCCATCCAAAAGTTACAGCTTTTAAAGTTTTACGTGCAAGTATGTTTCGAAGTTCAATGAGTTCTGAATCTTTTTCTCGATCCATATAAGCCATTATGGCGAGGTAGCCCTTTTCTTGGATTTCATTGAGGAAATCTGCCAAGAGAGTTTTTGCATTCTCAGCCTCACAGAAGAAAGCGATGGAGTTATCCGTGCCAACATTGTTAAGAGCCGGAACAGAATTACCCCATGTTGTTAATAGTGCTCCACTTGCTAATTTGGATTCCTGAACATTTGGTTGGTTAAAGGGATCGATAGATAAACCAGAACCCAGGAGCGCGGTTACCCACTCCCAGAAGAAAAATTGCGAACCCAAGTCACCAGAAATCACCAAATCAGCATCAGATACAAATGAAATTGTTAGTGTTTTTGGCGGCAGTGAATCTTGTGCTGAATTGATAACAATCGGTAGTCGACCAACTCCGTTTTTACCTGTTGATTCAGCAACAAGCTGTTCTATCCAATCTGATAACCCAGGCATTTTTGAATGCTCATCTGTTACAGCGAAATATTGCACGGTAGCGCTTATGATCGCATACGCTGCGCGCAGTGCTGGATATGGATCGCGGATTAACGACTCCTTGGTTTCTGCTGCACTATCCAAAATGATTGAAACATCAATACCAAGAAATGCAGAAGGCACAAGACCAAAGGCTCCCAAAACACTGAACCGACCACCTATATTCGGATTGGCATTGACAACTGTGAATCCAGATTTACGAGATGCGATATCAAGGGGAGAATCTGGATCGGTAACAATGATCATGTGTTTGGTCTTATCCAAACCAGCTGCTTCAAATCGACTTTCGAAGAGTGATTTTTGACTAGCTGTTTCTATTGTTGAACCAGACTTAGACCCAACAATGACAAGTGTTGTCTCTAGTTTTTCAGGCAGGCAATGCGAAACGTAATGTGGATCAGTTGAATCTAAAACGATAAGTTTTTTGCCGTAGGTTTGTGCAATAACTTCAGGGCCAAGGGAAGATCCACCCATTCCGCATAAAACTATTGTGCTTAGATGTCTAAATTTGGCTGTGAGTGCATCGAGTTGTGCAAGTAATTCACGAGAATCTGTTGGTAGATCAATCCAATCCATGCGTATTTTTGCTTCTTCGCTGGCATCAGGACCCCAGATCGTGAAGTCTTTTTTTACAAGCCTTTGATGAGCGTCGAATAATTTTTTGAATAATTGCGAATTTTGATCAACAAGCTCACTATTTTTATATCGAACTTCAATCATGCATTACGAACCTTGTCTACATCGTCCAAAAGTGATTGCCACGCTTTGGCGAAAGAAGCCACTCCTTCGATCTCTAAGGTTTCGGTGATCTCATTAAGGGAAACTCCATTTTTTGACAGCTGAGCCAGGGCAATATGTGAATGTTCTATGGCAGGTGTAATTGTGTTGCCATGAAATTTGCCATGATCGATTACAGCGTCCAATGTGGATTGCGGCATCGTATTTACTGTTGAAGGCGCAACTAACTCCATGACATATCTAGTGTCATCATAAGTTGGATCTTTTACCCCGGTAGATGCCCACAGTGGACGTTGCATATGCGCTCCAGCATCGCCTAACTTGCTCCATCGCGCAGATTTAGATTTTGTAAGAAAGAGTTCATAGGCAAGAACAGCGTTGGCAATGGCAGCTTTGCCAAGGAGTTCAAGACTGGCTTGGGTGTTTATTTCTTTCAATTTACGATCAACTGAAGTGTCAATGCGACTAACAAAAAAAGAAGCCACGCTATGAATTGCTGAAAGATCAATGCCTCGCTTTTGAGCACCTTCTACTCCCAGGATAAAAGCATCGATTACTTCTTCATAGCGTTGGCAAGAAAAAATCAGCGTGACATTGACGCTGATTCCACTTGCGATTAATTCAGTAATAGCAGGAAGTCCAGCCTTAGTTGCTGGAACTTTAATCAGGAGATTAGGGCGGTCAACTATCTCCCAAAGAGATTTGCCTTCATCAATTGTGGTCTGGGTGTCGTGAGCCAGGCGCGGATCAACTTCAATGCTGACTCGACCATCTATGCCAGATGATTGCGTGTAGATAGTTGCAAAGAGATCACAGGCTTTTCGAACATCATCGGTTGTTAATTTCTTAACGATTTCTTCGGGGGAGAAGGATTTCATAGAGGCAATATCGGCGGCATAATCGGCTGATCCAGTAATCGCGGAGTTGAAGATGCTTGGATTAGTTGTCACTCCTACAACTCCAGAATTGGCTATACGAGATGGCAAACTTTGTGGGTCATCGCCCGTTAACTTTGCTCGAGACAAGTCATCTAACCAAATAGAAGTGCCCGCTTTTGAGATGTCATGTGTAATCAAGAAAGTACTTTCTTCACGGTTGCAATAACGTTTTCCACGGTGAAACCAAATTCTTTAAATAAAACAGTGGCACCGGCTGATGCACCGTAATGCTCCAGAGAAATAGATGCTCCGCTATCGCCTACGTAATCACGCCAACCTTGAGCAATTCCTGCTTCGATGCTAACGCGGGCTTTAATTGATGGAGGCAGTACTTCATCCTTATACGCTTGTGTTTGTTCGTCAAACCACTCAAAACATGGAGCGCTGACAACGCGAGTTGAGATACCCGATGCTTCTAATGCTTGCGCACTCGTTACGGCTAAAGCAACTTCAGATCCTGTGGCCATCAAAATAACTTGTGGTGTGGAGCTGGCTTCTTTGAGTATGTAAGCACCACGTGCAACTCCATCTAGTGATCCATATTGCGTGCGATCAAAGACAGGTAAATTTTGTCTAGAAAGAAGAATTCCGCATGCCTTGCGGCGTTGAATAATTACGCGCCAGGCCGCAGCAACTTCATTTGCGTCCGCTGGTCTGATGACATCTAAATCAGGAATTGCGCGAAGGGCTGCAAAGTGTTCAACAGGTTGATGTGTTGGTCCATCTTCACCTAAACCAATTGAATCGTGCGTCCAAACAAATATAGAAGGTAGTTTCATAAGGGCAGCTAATCGAAGCGCAGGTCTCATGTAATCGCTGAAAACAGCGAAAGTTCCAGCAAAAGCTTTTGTTAAACCACTTAAAGCGATTCCATTGAGTATTGATCCCATTGCATGTTCTCGAATACCAAAGTGAATAATCCGTCCGTAGGGATTTGCATCTTTCATGGAACTAGTTGAGGGAAGAAAAGAATTTCCACCTTCAATAGTTGTGTTATTGCTATCTGCTAGATCTGCCGAACCACCCCACATCTCAGGAAGTTTTCCAGCAAGAGCATTAATCACATCACCAGATGCCTTACGGGTTGCAATCTCTTTTCCAGCTTCAAAATTTGGAACTAAAGAATCCCAATCTGAAGGTAGTTGCTGGGAAAGGATTCGAGATAAAGTTTTAGCGCGCTCAGGTTCAGAACTCTTCCATGAATCAAATTTCTTGTTCCATTGTGCTTGAGCTGTAGCACCGCGTTCGTTGACTAGGCGCGCGTGATCAAGCAAATTTTGTGGAAATGCAAAGTGCTCATCAGGGTTTAAACCAAGTTCGATCTTTGTGGCAGCAATTTCTTCTGCGCCAAGTGCTGATCCATGCGACTTCGCTGTGCCTTGTGCATGAGGGGCAGGCCAGGCAATTACTGTTTTCAATCTAATCAGTGTTGGCTGTTTTAGATTTGCGGCCGCCTTTGTCATGGCTTTATCTAAATTCACTAAATCAACATCGCCGCTAGAAAGGGCAGGGACTTCAATAACTTCCCAGCCATAAGCGCGGTATCTTGCCGAAACATCTTCTGTAAATGTTATGTGTGTGTCGCCTTCGATAGAGATTCGATTGTCATCATAAATAACATTTAAATTACCGAGAGCTTGGGTGCCTGCAAATGATGCGGCTTCACTGCTCACACCTTCTTGCAAATCGCCATCAGAACAAATAACCCATATGTTGTGATCAAATAATGAAGAGCCATCAGTTGTTAACGGGTCAAATAGACCACGTTCATATCGCGCGGCCATCGCCATTCCAGCGGCGGTGGAAATACCTTGACCCAATGGTCCAGTTGTCATTTCAACTCCGGCAGTGTGGCCAAACTCTGGATGACCTGGAGTAAGTGAACCCCACGTACGAAACTCTTGAAGATCTTTCATTTCTAATCCGTATCCGCTGAGAAAAAGTTGTGTGTATAACGTCAGTGAAGAATGACCGCAGGAAAGAATGAAGCGATCTCGGCCAATCCAAGTAGGATCACTTGGGTCATGAACTAAATGGCGTTGAAAGAGTAAGTACGCAACAGGGGCTAAAGACATTGCCGTTCCAGGATGACCATTTCCCACCTTCTGCACGGCATCCATTGCAAGGGCCCGAGCATGCGAAATTACTAGATCGTCGTCTTTGCTCCAATTGGCAATAGCGCTCATTAATTTGCTCTACTTTCTTTTGGTTTTCTCGAAACGGATAACCACACTTTCCATGCGCTGATCCACACCAATGTGGATCCGAGCATGTGCATGGCGACAATTAATTCTGGCACGCCCAGGAAGTATTGAATATATCCGATTGCACCCTGAATTAATGCTGCGAGGAAGAAGAATTTGAGCATGCGTTTGGTGGGCGATGGAGTTGAAGCAAAAATGAAATAGGCAAGGGAGAGGCCGAGCAATGCAATAACTAAATCTGCGTGCAGCCATGCCACGGTACGGAAATCAAAACCAAAACGTGGAGCCGCAGCATCTCCGGCATGGGGACCAGAACCTGTCACTAATGTGCCAACAACAATGACTATGAAGGTAAGAACTACGTGACCTCGAGATAGAAAATGGAGCGTGTTTTTACCAAGTTTTATTCGCTCGTATGGAATCTTCGCCTTTGTCAAAAGTGATTGCGCACCTGCGATCAAAATTATTGAAAGTATAAAGTGACCAGCAACAGGTAGCGGATGTAAATCTGTAAGCACCGTGATGCCACCTAAAACACCTTGTCCAAATATTCCAGCGAATTGGCCAAGAACTAGTAGGCGCAAATCTTTTCGTTTGCTTAGTAGTACGGCAAGAATAGAAAGTGCGCACGCGAGTACTAATGCAAAGGTTAGTAATCGGTTTCCAAATTCAATCCACGCACGAAAACCTTCGAATTGATCTTCCACAGGGGTGTATGAACCTTCAACACATTCAGGCCATGTTGGACATCCAAGGCCTGAGCCTGTGAGTCGAACGATGCCACCGGTGAGGACAATTCCCACTTGGAAAATCAGGAGAACTCGCAGAATTGCCACCAACGACTTTCGGGCAAATTCGCTCATAGCCCTAGCCTAGATTGGCCAGCACGCTCACCGAACCCATTTCAGGGTGTGCCTCGAGTGGTAAGAATCATTGATTTAAGACACAATAGTGTTGTGAAAATAGCCGCTGGAATCGCACCGACTGATGACGTGCGTACCCGCGATGCGGTGGCTCGGCAAATTCTAGAAAACGGACCATCAACTGCTGCTGCTCTTTCCAAGAAGCTCGGTTTTACTCCGGCTGGTATTCGTCGACACCTTGATGCTCTTGTTTCTGATGGAAGTTTAGAAGCGCGCGAACCACACGCAGCACTTGTGCGAGGTCGCGGAAGACCTTCAAAAGTATTTGTGATGACTGACAACGGACGTGAAAAATTTGAGCATTCCTATGATGACTTAGCAGTTGCTGCCTTGAAATTCATGTCCGCGCAAGTTGGAGAAGAGAGTATTAAAGCTTTCGCAGAATCTCGCGCTAATGACATTATTAAAAAAGCGTCGCTATCGATTGTAAAGAAATCCCATAAGAGCGATGCTTTGGCCTCATTTCTAACTGAACAAGGCTATGCAGCAAGTGTCGTTGTGAAGGCTCATGGAGAAGAAATTTGCCAACACCATTGCCCGATCGCACACGTTGCAGCAGAGTTCCCACAATTATGTGAAGCCGAAACTCGTGCATTCTCAGAGATTCTCGGTACTCACGTTCAACGTTTAGCAACCATTGCTCATGGCGATGGTGTCTGTACTACTTTCGTTCCAAAAACGGCTCGTTCGTTAACTACTAAGAGAGGTCGCTCATGACAATCGCCCATCCAGAACTAGAAGGAATTGGTAATTACGAATACGGCTGGGCAGATAAGAATGAAACTAGTGCCAACGCCAAACGAGGTATTAACGAAGATGTTGTCCGCGATATCTCTTCGAAGAAGTCCGAACCACAGTGGATGTTAGATCTACGCCTTAAAGGTTTGGCGCTATTTGAGAAGAAACCTATGCCGACGTGGGGATCTGATTTATCTGGAATATTTTTCGACACAATCAAATATTTTGTGCGTTCTACTGAAAAGCAAGCACAAACATGGGATGACCTTCCAGAAGACATTAAAAATACCTACGACCGTTTAGGTATTCCAGAAGCCGAAAAGCAACGCCTAGTATCAGGCGTCGCAGCGCAGTACGAATCTGAAGTTGTGTATCACTCGATTCGTGAAGATCTTGCAGCGCAAGGTGTTATTTTTCTTGATACTGATTCAGGATTGCGTGAGCACCCAGAATTATTCAAAGAGTATTTTGGAACCGTAATCCCAGTTGGCGATAACAAATTTGCTGCGTTGAACACCTCTGTGTGGTCTGGTGGTTCTTTTATTTATGTTCCTAAGGGAGTTCACGTAGAGATTCCTTTGCAGGCATATTTCCGCATTAACACTGAAAATATGGGTCAGTTTGAACGTACGTTGATCATTGCTGATGAAGATTCTTATATTCATTATGTAGAAGGTTGTACTGCCCCTATTTACAAGTCCGACTCACTGCACTCTGCAGTAGTTGAAATTATTGTGAAAAAGGGCGCACGAGTTCGTTATACAACTATTCAAAATTGGTCTAACAACGTTTATAACTTAGTTACAAAGCGAGCTACATGCGCCGAAGGTGCAACCATGGAGTGGATCGATGGAAACATTGGTTCAAAGGTAACCATGAAATATCCAGCAATTTTTCTTATGGGAGCACATGCAAAGGGTGAAACACTTTCACTTGCCTTTGCAGGAGAAGGCCAACATCAAGATTCTGGTGCAAAGATGGTTCACGCCGCGCCATATACATCTTCAACTGTAATTTCTAAATCAGTTGCTCGTGGTGGCGGTAGAACTTCATATCGCGGTTTAGTGCAGATTCAAGAAGGCGCTCATCACTCAAAGAGCACAGTTAAATGCGATGCACTCTTGGTTGACACGATTTCTCGCTCTGACACATATCCCTATGTAGATGTACGAGAAGACGATGTTTCAATGGGTCACGAAGCCACAGTTTCTAAGATCAGCGATGATCAATTGTTCTATTTGATGTCACGTGGTCTTACAGAAGATGAAGCCATGGCAATGATTGTTCGTGGATTCATCGAGCCTATTGCTCGCGAGCTTCCAATGGAATACGCACTTGAACTCAACCGTTTGATTGAACTTCAAATGGAAGGCGCTGTTGGTTAATGAGTGTTTTAACCACAAATATCTTGGTGCCTCATGGGCGAGAAGAATCGTGGCGTTTTACTCCACTGAATCGCCTTAAAGGCTTACACGATGGAACTGCGGCAATTGCCGAGCATCGTTCGCTTTCATTGCACTCCGCGGTAACCCCTGGAGTTAGTTTTGAAAGAATTTCCCGTGAGCTTTTGCCAGCTCTGAGCACAACTGATGATGCAGTAATGAATAGAGTTAGAGAGTTTTCCTCAGATGTTGCAGTGCTAAAAATCGCTGCCAATACTGAAGTGAGTGCTCCTATTCATCTGTCGAGAAAAGCTTTTGATCTAAACGCCGCTGAATTCTCTCGTGTTTTAATCCATCTTGGATCAAATGCACGGGCAACGGTGATTCTTGCAAATACTGGGGACACTTTATTAGCAGAGGAGATTGAATTTAAAGTCGAGTCAGGCGCCCATTTAACTTTTGTGACATTACAAGAATGGGATTCAAAAACAGTTCACGTTAGTAAACACCACGCAATCGTTGACAAAGATGCCATGTTTAAATCCATAACTGTCACTATTGGTGGTTCGGTTGTTCGCCTACTTCCAACAGTTGAATTTACTGGTCCTGGCGCAGATGCTCAATTGTTTGGTGTTTATTTTGCAACTGCTGGGCAGTTCTTTGAGCACCGCATTTTCGTTGATCATTGTGTTCCTAATGCTAAATCTAGAGTTAATTTCAAGGGCGCGTTATCTGGAGATAAGGCACATACAGTTTGGATTGGTGATGTTTTCATCCGTGCCAATGCTGAAGGAACTGATACATACGAACTTAATCGAAATCTATTGCTCACAGATGGTGCTCGCGCCGATTCAGTGCCAAATTTAGAGATCGAAACTGGTGAGATTGTTGGAGCAGGACATGCAAGTACTACTGGTCGCTTTGATGATGAGCAGCTCTTTTATTTGATGTCCCGCGGTATTTCAGTTGAAGACGCCAGGCGTTTAGTGGTGCGTGGCTTCTTTGCTGAAATCATCACTGAAATTGCCGATGCAGAAATTCAAGATCGCTTAATGCAGCGCATCGATGATGAACTTGTAAAGGCTGGTGCATAAGGTGAGCTCAATCAAATTTTCTGCACTACAGGATCGTAAACCTGTGAAGGTGTCAATCAATGGTGAAGATCTCTGCCTTACACGCATCGGGAACGAAGTATTTGCAATTAACGATATGTGCACACATTCAGAAGCATCGCTTTCCGAAGGTGACGTAACAGATTTTAAAATTGAGTGTTGGCTTCACGGAGCAGAGTTTGATCTTCGCACCGGGCAGGCACTTACA
>JBEENC010000031.1:0-9258 GCA_041192285.1 Actinomycetota bacterium | reverse complement strand
TGCGAACCAAACCGTGTAATGGCCTGAATTAAACAGCTTCTAACATTGGCCGCGCAGGAACTTCGTAGATTTTTCCAAGTGGTGATATCCACGTGCAGGAACCATCAGGGTGACTTTCTAATTTCCACCCACCATGAGTTTTTAAACGATGGTGTCTTCGACAGAGTGCTCCAAGATTTGCCGCCGATGTTTCTCCTCCGCTCTCCCAACTTTGTGCGTGATCTAGATCTGCACGAGCGGCGGATTGTCTACATCCGGGAAATCTGCATGTTCGATCGCGCGCAATAAGAAAATCAACGAGAGCTTGCGGTGGTTCATAACTTTCACGTCCATAATCAAGAAGAGTTCCTGTTTGTGGATCTGTAATAAAACGTTGCCACTTTCCATCAGATGCCAGTGCTCGCGCAACGGAGGCAGGTATCGCTCCATAACCTGCAAGTTGTCCTGGATTTTCTGCAAGTCCCAACAAAGTTGGTAAATCTATTGTGATATTTACAGTTACTGGCCTGCGATGCACTTTTACATCAACGGTGCTTTGCTGAAGTGACCAAGTAGCAATACTTGTGAGCGCATCTGCACGTTTCATATCCATTGAGCGGTGCTCATCGGGGAGTGTTTCATTGGTAACTTGTGCGTGGATAAAGTTTTCAATTGCCTTCATAACTATTTGAGCATCTTCTGCCGGCAAGATTGCAACAATCGTGGAGAGCCCATCTACTTCTCTAAAACATGAGACACGGCGCGTATCACGAGCACGTTCTGCGATTTCCTCGAATGGCTCTGGGGCTAATTTTGCAATCGTTGTTCGAACTTTATTGGCAACCTGTGTAGGCGTATGAAACTCTGCATAAGCCAGTGCGCTCTGTTCGATTGAATAAATATGAGCTGGACCCATTCCATCTCGAATCGCAGATGCACTTTCGCGAGCAATAACAGTTGCGTGTGCCGGAGATATTTCTCCCATAGCTAGAGCTGAGCAGACATTAGGCAAATGGTTAACGAGTGTGCGCGCAACATCAATTCGAATCTGTGCGGTGCTGGTGGACATGCGAAGCGCCGTTGCAACATCTTCTCGTTCGGCGTCGTCCACTCCAGTGAAGATGTCATCGCTCTTGCTGCCTTCTTCACCTGCGACCGCAACGATGGCTCGCTGCATCATGGCTTGAAGCCAACTCATCTGACGCTCGAGTGCACTTAGGTAATCAATGCGAGCGGGCGCGGGAAGATCAAATGGATCTATTGCGAAAAGCGATGTGAGTGTGTCGATGCCAGGCACAGCAGTGAGAAGTCGAGAAACGAGTTGTGTGCGCATGTGTGAACTATGGCTAGGCGCACTGACAGAGTGTAGAAGTTATCCCCAAGTTCAAACTAGAGTTTGCGCTGTGGAAACAGGCGTGAAGAGATCTTTATACACAAGAGCACTCACCTTTGTATTAACCACAGCAACTCTATTTGCCGCAATCGCCGCCCCAGCCGCGCACGCATTTGATTTACCTTTAACCGTAGCCCCTGATCAATTATCAGGTTATGAACGCACACTATTTAAGCACTGGATTGATGCTGATAAAGATAAGTGCGATACGCGCAAAGAGGTTTTAATTCAAGAAGCTGTAGTTCTACCAAAACTCAGCAGTGGTTGTGTTTTTAATGGTGGCAAATGGATCAGTTCTTACGATGGATTAGCAACAAGTGATTATTCAACTTTGGATATCGACCATATGGTTCCGCTCTCTGAAGCATGGAGATCAGGCGCATGGAAATGGTCACCCGCACAACGTGAAGCATTTGCAAATGACCTGACAGATCCGCGTGCACTCGTTGCAGTAACAGCTTCCCTTAATCGCCAAAAGAGTGATCAAGATCCAAGCACATGGTTGCCACCAGTTGATAAGTGCACATATGTTTCTAATTGGATTGCAATAAAAGTTCGTTATTCATTAAGTGTTGATACTGCCGAAGCAAACGCACTCACAACACTTGTTGCCACTTGTAACATCACATCAATAACAGCTTTCTCAATTCCTGCTTACGCAATCACTGCTGGAATAACTCCAATAACTCTTTCATCGCCATCTGCAATTCCTTCCTCAGTTGAATCTACGCCAGCATCAACATCGTCTCCAAGTAAAAAATCTGCGCCTAAAGTTAAAAAGATTAAAAAAGCTGTTAAGTATTCATCGTGCGCGAAAGCAAAGGCAGCAGGAGTAACACCAATCGTGCGTTCAAAAAATAAAACCTTGTATGCACTCAATAAGGCGCTGGATCGGGATAAAGATGGGGTTGCCTGCGAGTAGCGGCGTTTTTTAAAGTACCTATCAGCGGTTAAGATTGGCGTGTGGAACCACAGAAGATACTTCTCTATTACGGCTTCACGCCGATTCAAGACACTTCTGCTGTTCGTTTGTGGCAACTTACTCTCTGTGAATCCCTAGGACTTAAAGGTCGCATTCTTGTATCTCCACACGGAATCAACGGAACAGTTGGCGGGGATATGGAATCGCTTAAGAAGTACGTTGCTCGCACAAAGAAATACCCAGGATTTAAGAAAATTGATTTTAAGTGGTCTGAAGCAACTGGAAATGAATTCCCACGTTTAGCTGTTCGCGTCAAAGACGAACTAGTTGCCTTCGGCGATCCATCAGTTGTTAAAGTAAACGAGGAAGGTGTAGTCGGCGGAGGTAAACACCTCAAGCCATACGATGTTCAAAAGTTAGTTGAAGAACGCGGAGATGAAGTTGTCTTCTTCGATGGTCGTAACGCATTTGAAGCCAAAATTGGAAAGTTTAAAAACGCCGTAATTCCTGATGTAACAACATCACGTGACTTCGTTGAGGAAATTAAGAGCGGAAAATACGATCACCTTAAGGACAAGCCAGTAGTTACCTATTGCACTGGCGGCATTCGATGCGAAATTATTTCAGCTGTAATGGTCGATAACGGATTCAAAGAAGTCTACCAAATTGAAGGTGGCATCGTGAAGTACGGCAAAAAATATGGCGACAAAGGTTTGTGGGAAGGCTCGCTCTATACATTTGATGGTCGCATGGCAATTGATTTCTCACCTAAAGCAAAAGTAATCGGTGAATGTGAAATCTGTAACGCGCCTACTAAGCAGTTCTATAACTGTGCCCGCAAGGCGTGCCATGAATTAGTTTTACTCTGCGAAGATTGTTCAAAGATTGATGTCAGTAAGAGTTGCATTCACGATAGCAATCGTGCCTACGATCCCGAAATGGTTGGTTAGTTTTACTCTTCTACAATTTCTGTCGGCGCTCCATGCACATTTAAAACTTCTTTCTTATGAATTGCAGGCACAGTTCCCAGTACACCTTTTTGAAAATCTTCAAATGCTTGGAGTACTTCTGCTTTTGTATTCATTACAAATGGACCCATCCATGCAACAGGTTCTTTAATTGGTTGGCCACCGAGGATAAATAGTTCTAATTCTGGTGAACGACTCTCTTGTTGATTTGCTGCGCGAATAACTAGAAAATCTCCATCACCGAAAACGGTGAGTTGACCCATCTGCACTGGGCACGATTCATCTCCAACAAATCCATGACCTGCCAATGTATAGACAAGTGCGTTGTAATCCTTGCGCCATGGCAGACGAAGTTCGGCCCCTGGCTGCACAGTTGCATGCACCAAAGTGATTGGAGTCTGTGTTGACCCTGGGCCTGTATGTCCATCAACTTCGCCAGCAATCACGCGAATTAATGCACCGCCATCGTGGGATGCAAGAAGTGCAACTTCACTTGCACGCAAGTCTTGATAAGCAGGTGGTGACCATTTCTTAGCTGCTGGAAGATTTACCCATAATTGAAATCCGTGGAACAAACCACCACTCATTACTAAATGTTCTGGGGGAGTTTCGATGTGCAAAATTCCAGCACCCGCTGTCATCCATTGAGTGTCACCATTTTGAATTGTTCCGCCACCACCATTGTTGTCATAGTGATCAAAGATTCCATCAATAATGTATGTAACAGTTTCGAATCCGCGGTGTGGATGCCATGGAGTTCCTTTTGGTTCTCCCGGTGCGTATTCAACTTCGCCCATTTGATCTAAGTGAATAAACGGATCGAGTTCTGACATATCAACACCTGCGAATGCACGGCGTACTGGAAAACCTTCGCCTTCAAAACCTTGTGGCGCAGTTGTGATGCTCTTTACTGTTCGCGCGCGCAATCCAGGTGCCACTGATACTCGAGGCACAATTGTTATATCGCTAACGGTTACTGCAGGCATTTCAACTCCTTATTTCAATAATCCAATAGTAGTTGAATATTCAACTACCTGCAACTCAGAAGTTAGAGGCTTTTAAGGGCAGAGACAACCTTTGTTAGCGAAGCCTTTGCATCTCCAAAGAGAAGCATTGTTTTTGGATCGTAAAGCAATTCATTTTCAATGCCAGCAAAGCCCGGACGCATTGATCGCTTTAAGAAAATAATGTTTGCAGCATTGGAAACTTCAAGAATCGGCATTCCATAAATTGGGCAACCTGGAGTTGTGAGTGCAGCAGGGTTAACAACATCGTTAGCGCCGATAACAATTGCAACATCGGTTTGCCCAAAGGTTGGATTAACTTCTTCCATTTCGGCTAATTGGTCATACGGAACGTTAGCTTCTGCAAGCAATACGTTCATATGTCCTGGCATACGACCTGCAACAGGGTGAATTCCGTATGCAACATCAATACCTTTTGCCAACATCAAATCTGCTAACTCGCGCACTGTGTGCTGTGCTTGCGCAACAGCTAATCCAAAGCCAGGAACAATAACTACGCGACGCGCATAGTTAAGCAAGATTGCAACGTCATCCGGTGAACCAGAGCGAACCGGACGATCTTCTGCCGCCCCACTTACTTCTTGTGGCTTTGCAGTAAAGGCTCCAAAGAGTGTGCCAAAGAGTGAGCGTCCCATTGCTTCTGCCATCAAGCGAGTCAAAATTGTTCCTGATGCTCCAACGAGTGTTCCGGCAATGATTAATAGTGTTGAGTCGAGTACATATCCACTTGCCGCAACAGTTAAACCAGTAAATGCATTTAAGAGTGAAATAACAATTGGAACATCTGCGCCACCAACAGGAAGCACGAAGAGAATTCCGAATGCCAGTGAAAGCGCTGCAAGAATCAATAGTGGATTCGTTCCAAGTTCGATAACAACCCATACCGCCGCCGCCAAGGTTGCAGCAAGTGTGCCTGCAATGACAAAACGACCGCCAGGAAATACAACTGGGCGAGTGGTCATTAATTCTTGAAGTTTTAAGAATGTGATAATTGATCCACTAAATGAAACGCAACCCACGATTACTGTGAAAACCGTTGCAATAACTTCTGCTGTACTCGCCTTATCGCCAAGGTGTAAGTACTCAACGATTGCAACTAGAGCCGCGGCCCCACCACCGACACCATTAAATAGTGCAACGAGTTGTGGCATCTGTGTCATTTGAACTTTACGCGCAGCTGGTACACCAATTACTACACCAACTGCAATTGCTCCAACAATCCATCCAAAGTTATTAAGTGGAAGAGATTCACCCTCTTGGGCGTAGAAAAAGACGACGATTGTTGCAATTGTTGCGCCAATTGCACCAATGATATTTCCTCGACGCGCAGTCTTTGGTTTTGATAAACCTTTAAGGGCAAGAATGAAACAAACGCCGGCAGACAGACCAATCAAGCTATAGACAAAATAACTCACTTGTTCTCACCGCCCTTCTTTGGCTTAAACATTTCAAGCATGCGATCAGTAACAACGAATCCGCCCACCATATTGATTGTGGCCAAGATAATCGCTGCAACTGATAGTCCTAACTGAAGCGCACCCTTACTGTGATCGGCAACAATGATTGCACCGACCAAAATCACGCCGTGAATTGCATTTGCACCACTCATTAGTGGAGTGTGCAAAGTGCTAGAAACTTTAGAGACAACTTCAAATCCGACGAATACTGCAAGAACGAAGATCGAAATAATCGCAATTGGTTCCATTATTTTGCGCCTCCATCTCGTTTAGCTCCTGCATGTGTAACCGCGGCACCATTAATAATTTCATCTTCAAAATCAAGGTTTAAAGCAAGTGCACTGCCCTCTGCTGCTGGTTTTGTTAAAAGCGTCAAGAGGTTTACAACGTTGCGTGAATACAAACTTGATGCATGGAACGGAAGTTGGCTTGGCACATCTTTTCCGCCCCAAATGCGCACACCATTTTTAGTAACCACAACTTCACCTGGTTTAGAACCTTCAACGTTTCCACCAGTTTCTGCTGCTAAATCAACGATGATCGTTCCTGGCCCCATTGCATCCACCATCTCTTGCGTCATGAGTTGCGGTGCTTTTCGTCCAGGCACTGCAGCCGTTGTGATGACGACGTGTGATTTTGCGATGTATGGAGTTAATAATTCACGTTGCTTTGCCGCGCGCTCTGGTGTCATCTCGCGTGCATAACCACCAGCGCCTTCGAGTGCTTCTAATTCAAGATCAATAAAAGTTGCACCCATTGATTTAACTTCATCAGCAGAAGATGGTCGAACATCGTATGCAGAGACAACAGCGCCTAATCTGCGTGCAGTTGCTATTGCCTGTAAACCTGCAACACCAGCACCGAGTACAAGAACTTGTGCGGGTGTAACAGTTCCGGCTGCTGTCATTAATAATGGAAAGAATCGTGGAGACATTTCTGCGCCAACTAGTACTGCGCGATATCCAGCACAGAGTGCTTGTGATGTCAGAGCATCCATGGATTGCGCACGTGAAATACGTGGAACTAATTCAAGTGAAAATGCGGTAACTCCTGCGCTAGCTGCTGCGTCAATTGAATCAACGGCTGTGACAGGTGATAAAAAGGAAATAGTCAAGGCACCTTTTTTAAGTGATGACATTTGAGCGGGAGTAAGGGGGGAAACACTGAGAACAACATCAGCATCTTTAAGAACATCACCATTTACTATCGATGCCCCAGCACTCTTGAAATCCTCATCCATAGCTTGTGAATGTGTTCCAGCACCGGATTCAATAGAAACCTCGTAACCTAAACGAGTTAATTTATTAATGATGTCAGGAACGAGTGCTACTCGCTTTTCACCCGCGCGGATTTCTTTTGGTACGGCAATTCGCATGGGGCAAACCTAATACTTTTTGTGCCGAGTGGCTAGATAGAACCCTTAAGTTCACCTCTTGTTAAGTGAAATAACAGGGATTGAATTGTGGTTCGTCTGTGAAATGCTTCACGCCAAATGACAGATTTCGGTCCATCGATGACCGATGCCATAACTTCTTCACCGCGATGTGCGGGAAGGCAATGCATAAATATGGAGTCCTTAGAAGTCTTTGACATTAATTCATCTGTTATAGCAAATGGTGCTAGCGCTCTAATTTTTTCGGCCTTTTCACTTTCTGGATCACCCATAGACATCCACACATCGGTGTATAAAACACTTGCATCTTTTGCGGCACTTTGCGGATCGTTAGTCACCTCAATGGTTGCACCACTCTTTGCAGCAATATTTTTTGCAGTAGCGACTGCTTGCGCACTTGGTGCCCACTTACCTTCAGGAGTTGCTGCAACTACATGCGCTCCCATGATTGCTCCCATGATGAGCCACGAATGAGCCATGTTGTTTCCATCACCAAGATAAACAAATTTACGACCAGAAACATCTTTACCGAAAGTTTCACGAATTGTTAGCCAGTCTGCCAAAAGCTGTGTTGGGTGATCATCATCAGTTAAAGCATTAATAACTGGAATAGAGGCATATTTTCCGAGTTCATCAACATCTGATTGAGCAAAAGTTCTCACGATAAGCGCATCGCAATATCCACTAAAGATTTTTGCAGTATCTGCAATTGATTCTCCGCGGCCAAGTTGTAAATCATCTCCACGCAAAACAATTGGTGAACCACCTAAGTGCGCTACTGCGGTTTGTGAAGCCAATCTCGTACGAGTAGATGGCTTGGTCATATAGATCGCCACACTCTTATGGGCCAACGCATCTTTAGAGCGAAGTGGTTCGGCAGCAAATTGCGCAGCAGTGTCTAGCAACAACTCAACGTCGTCGCGCGTTAAATGTTCTGTGCGCAATAAGTCTTTCATCCGGCAAATTCTACCCTCACGGTAAGGTGTGCTCATGGGTATTTTCAGACGCGGACGCGATACTACAACTGACACAGATCTGCTGACACGCCCCGAATTAGAAGAAGATGATGGCGGTCATGATCGGTTCTCACATTTTGTGAAAAAAGAGAAAATTGTTGAATCCGCTGTCACTGGAAAGGCTGTAAAAGCACTGTGTGGCAAAAAATGGATTCCATCACGCGATCCTGAAAAATATCCAATTTGCCCGGCGTGCAAAGAGATTCATGATGGATTGCGCGAAGCGCCAGAAGAAAAATAAGATGAAAAAACTGACGCCGCTAGTCGCGTTAATTCTTGCACTTTCAACTTTAGTTTCATCACCACCTTTTGCAAGTGCAGCATCGCAACCGCGCAAAGTGCTCTCAGGTTGGATTCCTTATTACTCAATGAATAAGGCGCTTCCTGCTGCAATTGCCAATGCCGACATTATTCGAGAAGTTATGCCATTTTGGTACACGCTTAAATTTAATAGCGCAAAAAAGCTGCCGATTGTTACAGACTTATATGCACCTGCAAATCCCAGCGTTCCAATTTTGGTGCCTCTGACTGCAATGCGAAATGCGGGATTTACTATTATTCCTACGATTACTGATGGGACGAGTGAATTAGTACTGGCAAAACTGCTTGCTGATCCAATATCTCGCACTCAGGTAGTCACCGCAATAACTAATCTAGTTATGACAAATAATTATGATGGAATTGACTTGGACTTTGAAGGTTTCGCATTTGTTGATAAAAACACAACGTGGAATTCCACAAAACCAAATTGGATTGCTTTTATTAAAGAGCTCAGCGGAGTTCTAAAATCAAAGAATAAATTGCTCTCTGTATCTACTCCATATCTTTATGATCCAGCAGGAGCACAAAAAGGTTATTTTGTTTATGCATGGGCAGAAATTGCTCCCTTCATTGATCGACTTCGAATCATGACGTATGACTTTTCGGTTTCAAAGCCTGGCCCACTTGGTCCACTCGCATGGACAGAGAGAACAATTAAATATGCAATTTCTGTGATGTCTGCATCGAAGGTATATGTTGGAATTCCAGGTTATGGTCGAGATTGGGTTACTAAAGTTGAAGGTACCTGTCCTGTAGAAGTTGCCAACGTTGTAAAAGTTGGCGC
>JBEENC010000030.1:0-9279 GCA_041192285.1 Actinomycetota bacterium | reverse complement strand
TGGGCGGGTGTAGTCCTATTAATCGCCAGCTTCGGACAACTCTTCTGCTGTACATCTGCACTCACAAGTGCGTCTCGAATGATGTTCGCATTTAGTCGCGACGGAGCGGTACCTGGATCCAAGATGTTGTCAAAGGTAGATAAGAACAAGGTTCCAAGAAATGCTGTTTTGGCTTGTTCGGCTGTTGCACTTGCAATTACTTTGCCAGCACTGGTTGAAGTAAATATTGGTTCAGCAGATGCACCAATTGTCGTACCTACCGCTTTCTACGCAGTAACTTCAATTACTGTTATTGGTTTGTACCTAGCATTCTTGGTTCCAATTTATCAGCGTTACCGTATGGGCGATAACTTCAAGCCAGGTTCATGGACACTTGGTAACAAGTACAAGTGGATGGCACCGATTGCAATTGCAGAAATTGTAATCATCTGCATCTACTTCATTATGCCTACCACTCCAATGGGATGGCCAACTAGTGATTCCTTTGACATCAAATTCGTCAACTATGCCCCTGTGCTAGTCGGTGGATCGATGCTTCTACTTTGGATCTGGTGGCACCTATCAGTAAAGAAGTGGTTCACAGGACCAAAGCACACGATCTAAATTATAAAAAAGAACTCCCCCTCATCTATGCGATGAGGGGGAGTTCTTTTTTTTGTCTAAAAGTGGAATACTCACCGCTATGAGTTCACTATCAATTGAAGAGTTAACCGCTGCAATCCAATCAGGTGCCATCGATACAGTCGTTGTCGCAATGACTGATATGCAAGGTCGACTCACTGGAAAGAGAATTCACGGAGATCACTTTCTCAATGAAGTGCTAAAACATGGCACCGAAGGATGTAATTACCTCCTTGCAGTTGACGTCGATATGAACACGGTGCAGGGATATGAAATGTCATCCTGGGAACGCGGCTACAGCGATTTTGAACTCGCACCAGATTTCAACACCCTTCGTTTGATTCCTTGGCAAGAAGGTGCGGCCCTTGTTCTAGCCGATGTGCAGTGGCTCGATCACTCCCCTGTCGTTGCATCTCCTCGCCAGATTCTGCGCAAGCAAATTGCTAACCTAGAAAAAGCTGGCATGCAGGCAATGTGTGGAACCGAACTCGAATTCGTTGTTTACAAAGATACGTATGAAGAAGCGTGGGATAAGGCATATCGCGATCTGACTCCTGTTAATCAATACAACGTTGATTACTCAATCTTGGGCGGTTCCCGCATCGAGCCATTGCTTCGCGAAATTCGACTTGGAATGTCTGCCGCCGGTATGACTGTTGAATCTGTTAAGGGTGAGTGCAACCTGGGACAACACGAAATCGCATTTAAATACTCTGATGCACTCTCAAATTGCGATCAACACGTAATTTATAAAAATGGCGCTAAAGAAATCGCAGCCGAAGCAGGATATGCACTGACATTTATGGCCAAACCAAATGAGCGAGAAGGTAACTCTTCACATATTCACTTATCTTTCCGCGGCCTTAAGGGTGAATTAGTCATGACAGATGATTCCGACAAAGAACACGGTATGTCAGAACTTGGTCGCCAATTTATTGCAGGCCAACTCACACATATGCGCGAGCTTTCACTTCTATTCGCACCGAACATCAACTCTTATAAGCGTTATGTGCCAGGATCATTTGCACCAACGGCAATTCGTTGGGGACGCGATAACCGCACATGTGCTTTCCGCCTTGTTGGCCATGGAGCAGGCCTACGCCTTGAAAACCGCATTCCTGGCGGAGATGTCAATCCATACCTAGCTGTTGCAGGAATTATTGCCGCCGGTCTAGATGGAATTAATAAGAAGATGAAACTAGAACCAGCATTTACAGGCAATGCCTATGTTTCAGATTCTCCTCGTGTACCTTCATCCATGAACGAAGCCCTGGATCTCTGGGAAAAGAGTGCATGGGTGAAAGAAACTTTCGGCGATGAAGTTCAAGCCCACTATGCAAATATGGCTCGTGTTGAAATCTCTGCCTATGCAAAAGCTGTAACTGACTGGGAATTATTCCGAAACTTCGAAAGGTTTTAATAAGTGCCATCTACGTATGACGTAATAAACCCAGCAAATGAAAGCATCGTAGAGAGAGTTCAACTTCTAGGTTTAGAAGAGACCGATGCTGCAATCGCCAAAGCTGCTAAAGCTTTCGAGAGTTGGAAGAACGTAACACCTGGAGAACGCGCGCGTTTGCTTCGTGCTTTCTCACAAATAGTTACAGACCATCGCGAAGAACTTGCTCAAATCGAAATTACAAATTCTGGGCACACTCGTGGAAATGCGCTGTGGGAAGCAGACAATGTTGCCAACACGCTTATGTATTACGCCGCGGCTCCTGAGCGTTTATTTGGTCGACAGATTCCAGTTCCTGGTGGCATAGATGTCACATTTAAAGAACCACTCGGAGTTGTTGGCATTATCGTTCCTTGGAATTTTCCAATGCCAATTGCTGGTTGGGGTTTTGCTCCCGCGCTAGCTGCTGGAAATACAGTTGTATTAAAGCCAGCTGAATACACACCACTTTCTGCAATTCGCCTCAGTGGACTTGCTCTAAAGGCTGGAATTCCAGAAGGCGTTTTCAATGTGCTGCCTGGCAAAGGAAGCATCGTAGGAAATCGTTTTGTGACTCATCCGCTTGTAAGAAAAGTGGTTTTCACTGGATCTACAACAGTTGGAAAACAAATTATGGTCGGCTGCGCCGAACAAGTGAAGCGATTAACCCTTGAACTAGGCGGCAAGTCATCAAATATCATCTTTGCAGATGCTGATATTGCCAAAGCAGCAGCTGGTGCACCTGGCGCGGTCTTTGATAACGCAGGCCAAGATTGCTGTGCGCGCTCTCGCATTCTTGTTCAAAAATCCGCATTCGACACATTTATGGAGCACTTCGAAGTAGCGGTCAAGAAATTCCGTGTAGAGGATCCAAATCTTGCCACCGCTGATATGGGTCCACTCATTTCCAAGAAGCAATTCGATGTCGTGCAATCATTTCTAGATGAACCGATTGCATTTAAGGGTTCGGCTCCAAGTGGTCCTGGATTTTGGATGCCACCAACTGTTTTGCTACCAAAAAATACAGAAGCTCGTTCATGGCGTGAAGAAATTTTCGGACCAGTTGTATCTGTTATGACATTTGAAGATGAGGCAGAAGCAATTTCAATGGCAAATGACAGCGAATACGGATTATCTGGATCTATCTGGACACGCGATGTCGGTCGCGCACTTCGCGTATCTCGCGGAATCGAAACTGGCGCGCTCTCTGTTAACTCCAACTCATCAGTTCGTTTCTGGACTCCATTTGGTGGATTTAAGCAATCAGGATTAGGCCGCGAACTTGGACCAGATGCACTTGATTCATTTACCGAAGTAAAGAACGTCTTTATTTCTAACGACTAAAGCACACTTACAGAAAAGGAAGAACAATGGCTAAACGCCTTGAAGGACGCGTAGCAGTAATCACCGGAGCTGGCAGTGGAATCGGTCTAGCAACAGCAAAGCGCTTAGCAAGTGAAGGCGCAAAGGTTGTCGCAGTGGACATGAATGCTGAATCTGGCGAAGCTGCTGCAAAAGCAACTGGCGGAATCTTTGTCAAGGCAGATGTAACAAGTGCATCAGATGTTGAGAATATGTACAAAGTGGCCTTTGATACTTACGGTCGCATTGATATCGCATTTAACAACGCTGGAATTTCCCCACCAGATGATGACTCAATTTTAACTACGGGTCTTGATGCGTGGGAGCGAGTGTTGCGCGTAAACACAACGAGTGTCTTCCACTGCTGCAAATACGTAATTCCTTACATGCAAAAAGCTGGTAAAGGTTCGATCATTAACACCGCATCATTTGTTGCAACTATGGGCGCAGCAACTTCCCAGATTGCATACACAGCATCAAAGGGTGGAGTTCTAGCCATGTCACGCGAACTTGGAGTCCAATTCGCTCGTGAAGGTATTCGCGTCAATGCACTATCTCCTGGGCCAGTTAACACACCACTTCTTCAAGAACTCTTTGCTAAAGACAAAGAGCGCGCTGCTCGTCGCTTGGTTCATATTCCAATGGGTCGCTTTGCCGATGACACAGAAATTGCTGCAGCAGTAGCCTTTCTTGCCAGTGACGACTCATCATTTATTACTGCATCTAACTTCTTAGTAGATGGTGGTATCTCTGGAGCGTATGTAACTCCACTTGATATGTAAATTAAGTAATTAAATCCGCTTAATCGGCGCGGTTGCGATGCGATCAAGAAATTGGTCGACTAAATCGTAACCGCGCTGATTGCTTTCCATTTCAACTTCTTTTGTTTGGGCACGAAGTTCTTTCACATCAACACCCTCTGATTCAACCTCGGCGCATCCGCCTTCCATATCCAGCCACAAATCGAGAACGCGCGGATTAATCTCTGGATGAAATTGCAAACCCAAGGTTCTGCCAAATGAAAAGGCTTGGGGGCATAAATCATTTTCAGCAATCAAAGTCGCATCTGGCGGGAGCGTGAAGCGATCCCAGTGATATTGAAACCATGGTCCAGACGGAACAAGGGATGCATCTTTGCTTTTGATTTCATACCAGCCAAGTTCTGCACGCGGGGATCTTGAAACTGTGCCACCTAAAACGCGTGACATGAGTTGTCCACCAAAACAAATACCAAGTACTGGAATTCCTGCGTTATGAACTTCTTTCATTTTTTCTAATTCTGGTAATAACCAATTGCCAACAACATCATCGCCATATGCTGCATATGGAGCACCCATGACAACTACAACGTCAAAGGAGAGTAAGTCAGGCCACTGAGCAGTTACATTCGGGCTCTTCTGATGTTGCTTATCAACGATAACGAATCTAGTTATTTCATAACCGCGCACTTCGAATTGGTGCCAAATTGGACCACCATCACTGACGTGGTCGTGTTCGATAAAGATTACGCGTTTACTCATTTTTGAATGCGGATTGGCTCTTGTCCGCGAGCAATGAGTCGCTCAAAGTGATGTTCACGTTTTTCATTAAATCTATTTGATTCTTCTGTGGTCTTAGATAAGAAAGAATTGAGTTCATCGCGAGCAACTAAACCATCACCAGATAGATCATTTCTTTCAAAGACTTCCCACGCACGAAGTACAGGTGCAATAACTTCTTCTAGGTGTTGCTGCATGTCATAAATTCCAGCAAGTGCAATTTGCACAGCCTTGCGACCAAAACCAGGCATGTTGGCACCTGGCATATCAAAATTCGTTACGACATCTGCAATTGCTCGCATTGCGGCATTTGGTTCTAGATCAAGTGCTGCTTTAAGAGTATTACGGTAAAAAATCATATGTAAATTTTCATCCATAGCAATTCGCTGCATCATCGCCTCAGCAATGGGATCTTGAGAAATCTTGCCTGTATTGCGGTGAGAAATACGTGTGGCTAATTCCTGAAAAGATACGTAGGCAATGGTGTGCAGCATGTCATTTTCATATGGTGTTTGATACCCCAATGACATATGTGCCATTCGTAAATCTTCTAATTCATACGGATCAACACCACGTGTTGCCATTAAGTAATCACGAATAACAATTGCGTGACGACCTTCTTCGGCAGTCCAGCGTTCAATCCAATTGCCCCAGCCACCATCTCTGCCCATTGAAAGAGTAATTTCAGTGTGATAGCTCGGCAAGTTATCTTCAGTTAATAAGTTCAAAATGAGTGAATCTTGAGCAACTGAACTCAGCCGAGAATCTTTTGCTTCCCATGCATCGCCATTGAGTGGGCCAGCAAAATCGCGCCCCTCACTCCATGGGACATATTCATGTGGGTACCAATTTTTTTGAATTGCCAGATGTCGCTCAAGTTCGACTGCAACGATTGGCTCGAGGTCGCGAATGAGTCGGGATTGGATATTTGAAGACTCTTCGGACATGGAATAAATCCTAGGGTAAGAAAAGCATTACGCGCGAGTTAGAAATTCTTTTCGGCTCTATCTTTCGCTGATTGTGCGCGCCATGCTGCGATTTGTGCATGGTTTCCGCTGAGTAATATCTCAGGAACGCTTATGTTTCTCCATGTTTGTGGCTTAGTAAACGATGGATACTCAGCGAATCCATCGTGCATATGTGACTCTTCAACAATTGATTCGGGATTGCCCAGAACTCCTGGAAGCAAGCGGGTGATCGCTTCAATCATCACCATTGCCGCAACTTCTCCGCCTCCCAAAACATAATCTCCAATTGATACTTCGTGAACGCGAACGTTCTGGCTTGCGAATTTATCCTGTAAGTAATACTGGCGAACACGATCATCAATGCCTTCGTATCGACCACAAGCAAAAACTAGGTGTGAGCACTTGGAAAAATCCTCTGCCATTCGCTGGTTAAAACGTTTGCCACCTGGCGTCAAAATAATTAGATCAACATCGTTAACAAGTAGAGGATCAAGTGCTGATCCCCACACTTCGGCTTTCATAACCATCCCAGCCCCGCCACCATAAGGAGTGTCATCAACGCTGTGATGATTATCCGTTGCGTGTGCGCGCAAATCGTGAATATTTATCTCCATTAATCCTTCTTCTTGAGCTTTACCTAGAAGAGATAACTTAAGTGGAGCAAGGTATTCAGGAAATATGGTTACAACATCTACTTTCATTTTATTTCCCCAGAAATGGTAGGTGGAATAACAACTAGACGTTTATTTTTTATATCTACTTCTGGCACCAATTGATGCACGAAGGGAATAAGTGATTCACCTTCACCGGTTTTTATCGCTAATAAGTCTTGACCTGGAAGATTGATAACATCAGAAATCTCTCCATATTTCTCACCCGATTCGAGATAAGCAGTACAGCCGATTAGTTGAAGGACGTGATATTCATCTTCATCACCCGTTGAGGCATTGATATCAACTTCGGAATACAGCATTTCATTTCGTAGCACTTCAACCTGGTTACGAGTTGTTATACCCTGAAAACCTAAGAGCAAAATTCCATTATGAACACGCCCAGAAACGATTTTCAGATCTCCATGCTTATCTGTATTTACATTAGAACCTACGGCAAAGCGAACATTTGGTTCGTCAGTTCGAACTTCGATTGTCGCTTCACCAAGAATTCCGTGAGCGCGACCAATACGGCCCACGAGTAAACGCATAATCGAAAAGTTGTTAGCGCGCCTCGTCGGTCTCGATGAGATCGACGCGCACTGTGCGACCAGCAATTGCGCTGACAACTGTACGAAGAGCTTTAGCTGTACGGCCATTTCGACCAATAACTTTGCCAATGTCTTCAGGATTAACTCGTACTTCAAGTGTTGTTCCGCGACGATGTGTTTTTTCTTTCACAACAACATCTTCAGGATTATCGACGATCCCTTTTACAAGATGTTCGAGAGCTTCATCCATCATTGTTATTGCGCAGCCGTTTCTGGTGTTGCTTCCGGAGTCTCTTCAACAACAACTTCTGGTGCTGGAGTCTCTTCAACAACTGCTTCTGCTGGTGCTTCTGCAACTGGAGTTTCTTCTGCAACAACTTCAGCTGGTGCTTCTGCTGCTGGAGCTTCTTCTACAACTGGATTAGCTTTTGCAGCCAACTTTTCTTGTGCTTTCTTCTTCAAAGTTGTTGCGCCTTCTTTTGGCTCATCCATTGCTTGCTTCACAGCTGCTTCGTAAGCAACGCTCTTATGTGGCTTTGGCACTGCAACTCTAAGAGTTCCTTCTGTTCCAGGAAGTCCCTTATGCTTTTGCCAATCACCAGTAACTTTTAAAATTGCCTCTACTGCGGCCGTTGGAAGTGCGCCAGTGCCGAGCCAGTAAAGAGCACGATCAGAATTAACTTCGATCAGTGATGGTTCTTGACCTGGTGCGTAACGACCAATCTCTTCAATGGACAAACCATTGCGAGCTTTGCGTGAATCTGTAACAACAATACGGAAATAAGGTGTGCGAATTTTTCCCATGCGCATTAAGCGAATTTTTGTAGCCAAGTAACGTGTGCTCCTGTAAATGTATGCCGTGCCAATTCGATCGCAGCGGGGTGCGCAATCATTTTGGCCAAGCGATGGACTTGGATGTTTCGGGGGTAGAGGGCCCCGTCACAGGTGCCTAATCTTGCCATCAGATACGCAGGAAGCGAAATTAAGGCCTACTCGCGCTCTTCTGCGGCCCTTTTAGCGGGGTTACCGGACTTGGACTTCTTCTTGTGCGCAACTACTGGTTTCGCACTCCTCATATCAGGCATTCCGGCGGGAACATTCCCGCTACGCATTTGTTTCATAGCTTTCTGCGCAGCACTAAATCTTTCAACGAGTGAATTGACTTCTGAAACTGCACGACCACTGCCACGTGCAATTCGTGAACGCCTAGTCCCGTTGAGAACTTTTATATCACGTCTTTCTTGCGGAGTCATTGATTGCACGATTGCTTTGGTGCGCACAATTTCACTTTCATCAAAATTTTCAATTTGTTTTTTCATTGATGCAGCACCTGGCAACATTGAAAGTAGCTTGCCCATGGAACCCATTTTTGCCATCGCTTCAAGTTGTTCCAAGAAATCTTCCAAAGTGAAGTCATCACCTCGTGCAAACTTTTCCTCAAGCTTTGCGCTGGCTTCTGGGTTCAGTGCTTTCTTGGCTTGTTCGGCTAACGTTGCAACATCTCCCAATCCAAGGATTCGAGATGCCATTCGATCTGGATAGAAAAGATCGAAATCGCTGATTTTCTCACCTGTAGAAACAAACATAATTGGGCGCTTTATTATTTCTGTAATGGAAAGTGCCGCGCCGCCACGTGCATCACCATCTAATTTTGTTAAAACTAATCCATCAAAGCCAACACCTTCAGCGAATGCTCTTGCTGTATTAATCGCACTTTGCCCGATCATTGCATCAATGACGAAGAGAATTTCATCAGGCTTAATCTGATTTCTTATCGCAATAGCTTCATCCATCAGTTCATCGTCAACACCGAGGCGACCTGCTGTGTCGACGATTACCATGTTATAAAGTTTTGATTGCGCGAATGCGAGCCCATCACGTGCAACTTGCACGGCGCTTCCAGAACCATTTCCTTGTTCTGGTGCAAACACTGGCACGTCGATTTGCTGACCTAAAACTTGCAGCTGAGTAACTGCATTTGGTCTCTGTAGATCTGCAGCAACTAGCAGTGGCGTATTGCCTAGATCTTTATAAAACTTAGCTAACTTTGCCGCAAGTGTTGTTTTACCTGCTCCTTGTAATCCAGCCAACATAAGAACAGTCGGTGGATTCTTGGAAAAACGAATACGTCTTGCTTCAGAGCCCAGAATT
>JBEENC010000029.1:0-9494 GCA_041192285.1 Actinomycetota bacterium | reverse complement strand
CGTGAAGCAGCAACGATTGAATTAACAAAAACGCTTGTGCCACAAGGCATTTGGGGCGTTAGAGTTCATAGCGTGAAACCACACGTTGATGTCATTGCAGGTGCCAAGTGAATGATTTAATAACTATCACGGGTATTAAAGCTTTCGGCTATCACGGAGTTTTCGAAAATGAAGCAGTAAATGGACAAGATTTCTTTGTTGATGTCGAATTACGAGTTAATTTAGATAAAGCCAGCGCGAGTGACGAACTTAAAGACACCGTTGATTACGGCGCGATAACGGATGCAGTTGTTTCAGAAATAACAGGTGAGCGAGTTCAGTTAATTGAACGGCTTGCTGGGCGCATTGCCGAAAGAGTTTTATCAGAAGATGCGCGCATCAAAAGTGTTGCAATCACAGTTCACAAACCAAACGCACCGGTGAGCGCGCCAGTTCAAGATATTAGCGTCAGGATAGATCGCACGCGATGAAAGCAGTTGTTGCACTCGGTGCCAACCTAGAAGAACCACGTAAAGTGATTGAATTAGCAATCGAATTACTCAGGCAGGCAACTGATATCACCGCTGTTTCTTCCCTTTATGAAAGCGCCCCAGTAGGTGGCCCAGAGCAAGATAATTACATCAATGCAGTTGTCACACTCGAAAGTGAATTGCCTGCAGCAGATTTACTTTCGCTTTTGCATGGAATTGAAAAGAGTATGGGTCGTGTTCGCGAAGAGCGGTGGGGTCCACGAATAATTGATTTAGATTTGATTTCATACGGTTCACTTCTTTCTCAGAGTGACGAACTCACATTGCCGCACCCACGCGCACATGAGCGACGCTTTGTTCTAGAACCGTGGCATGAAATAGAGCCCGATGCGATATTGATCACGCACGGGCGAATCGATCAACTTTTGCAGCAATTGCCACCATCGCTTTAGAATTAACCCATCATCGCCCGGTACCTGAAAGGACTGGAGCCACAAGATGAAGATCGCAGTATCAGCTAAAGAGTTAGCAGCCGATGGCGCCTGCGCATTTGTTCCAACAATGGGTGCGCTACATGCAGGGCATGCATCTCTTATTAAAAAAGCTCGCGAATATAGCGACAGAGTTGTTGTCAGTATTTTTATTAACCCATTGCAATTTGAGAACAAGGATGATTTAGCAAAGTACCCACGAACTCCAGAGTTTGATATCGAACTTGCAGCCACAGCGGGTGCAACACATTTATGGCTTCCTAATATTGCTGAAATTTATCCGGATGAAGTGACAAAAATATCTGCTGGAGTACTAGGTAATTTGTATGAAGGCGTGAAACGTCCCAGACACTTTGATGGCGTGCTCACAGTTGTCAATCGATTATTTGAATTAGTAAAACCAACGTGGGCAATATTTGGCGAAAAAGATTTTCAGCAACTCACACTCATTAAATCTATGAAATCAGATGTGCAGATAATTGGTGCACCTACAGTTCGTGATGCTGATGGTTTGGCTCTTTCATCTCGTAATGTGCGGATCTCAGATCGAGAAGCAGCATTGGTTATTTATCGCGCACTAAGGGCTGCGGCTAATGAAAAAAGTATTGATGGTGCACGCAGCGTCATGGCAGAAGTTTTACGTAGCGAAGAATCCTTCACTCTGGATTATGCAGAAATTATTAATGAAAACAACTTTGAAAAGGCTCAGCAGAGCGATACAAGTAAGCGTGCAATTATCGCTGGTTGGGTAAATGGCATCCGTTTGATTGACAATATGCCAATGAACGGTGGCGTCCAATGAAGTTATTAGCTCCTAATCCAGGGTGGACTTCGCGCGCCGATGTAATTGTTGTTGGTTCAGGAATTGCAGGTTTAACAACTGCGCTGCAGGTTCGAACATTTGGTTTATCTGTATTGCTCGTAACAAAGGCACGTGTAGATGAAGGATCAACAAAGTGGGCACAAGGTGGCATTGCTGCTGCCCTAGGTCCTGGTGATTCACCTGCACAACATGAAAAAGACACACTCGATGCTGGCGCAGGACTATGTGACGTTGCAGCAGTAAAAGTATTAGTAAGTGAAGGACCAGATGCGGTGCGCAGATTAATTGAACGTGGTGCGTCTTTTGATTTAGAAGAGAGCGGCGAGATTGCATTGACTCGAGAAGGGGGACATCATCGCAATCGAATTCTTCATGCAGGTGGGGATGCGACAGGTGCGGAGGTATCGCGTGCGCTATTGGCTGCAGTTCATAACGATCCGCAGATCGAAGTTCTCGAACATGCGTTGGTATTAGATGCGCTAAAGAATTCTGATGGAGCAGTTTGCGGTGTGACACTTCACGTTATTGGCGCAGGTTCCAGAGATGGTGTGGGTCGCGCAATTGGTCGAGCCGTTGTACTTGCAACGGGTGGACTGGGACAAGTATTTGCACAAACTACAAACCCGTCGGTATCAACAGGTGATGGCGTTGCACTGGCACTTCGCGCAGGGGCAAAAGTTTCAGATGTTGAATTTATTCAATTTCATCCAACAGTTTTGTGGTTGGGAGATAACTCCGAAGGACAACAACCATTAATTAGCGAAGCTGTGCGTGGTGAAGGCGCATATTTATTAAACGATGCTGGTGAAAGATTTATGCAGGGCTTGCATGAAATGGCAGAGCTTGCCCCACGCGATGTGGTCGCAATTGCAATTATGCGTGAAATGAACCGCACAGGTGCACACCACGTGTGGCTCGATGTTCGCCACCTCAGTGGATTTAAGGAACGATTCCCAACAATTTATGCATCCTGTATTGCTCACGGTATTGACCCAACAACTGCGCTCATTCCCGTTGCGCCTGCATCGCACTATGCATCAGGTGGTGTGCGAGTGGATCTAGATGGTCGAACAAGTGTTAAAGGCTTATTCGCATGTGGTGAAACTGCATGCTCTGGTGTGCACGGAGCCAATCGTCTTGCATCAAATTCGCTCTTAGAAGGATTGGTATTTAGCGCACGTATTGCAGCAGATATCAGCAAGAACTTGGCTGAGTTTTCAGAACCCGTTGAGAATAACTCAGCTGAATTCTTACTTGATCCAAGTGTTCGTAAAACATTGCAAGCAAGTATGAGTCGTGGTGCGGGTGTATTGCGTTCTGCAGATTCACTTATTGCAACCTCTAATGATTTATCTCGTATCGAAGGTGGCACCAGTACAGCAGCTTGTGTTGAAGCATGGGAGACAACAAATCTGTTCCAACTAGCAAACACAATTTTGCGAGCAGCCTTAATCCGCCAAGAAACCCGCGGCTCTCACTGGCGTGAAGATTTTCCACATCAGAGCAATGATTGGCACAAACGAATTGTTCAACAAATGGATCAGAGTGGACAATGGCGCACTGAATATCAGGAGGTGAACCGCTGATGATCGACCGTGAATTAATCAAGCGTGCTATCGCTGAAGATTTAAATGGCGGCGTTGATATTACTTCTATGGCAACACTGTCTGCTGATTCAAAAGTCAGCGCACAATTTGTTGCACGAAACGACGGAGTAATTGCCGGAATAAATATGGCGATTGCAACACTGGCAGAAGTCGGTGTGACTGATGCAACTGCGTTGGTTAAAGATGGAGATTTTGTTAAGAGCGGAGCAGTTTTGATTAAAGTATCTGGAAACGCTCGAGGTATTTTGCTTGCAGAGCGCACAGCGCTTAATTTTCTTGGCCATTTAAGTGGCATAGCAACACTTACGTTGCAATGGGTTAATACAGTTGCCGGCACAAAGACACAAATACGCGATACTCGTAAAACAACACCAGGCATGCGTGCATTAGAAAAATATGCAGTTCGTATGGGCGGTGGCACTAATCATCGATTGTCCTTAAGTGATGCCGCCCTTATTAAAGATAATCACATTGCAGCAGCTGGTGGAGTTGTTGCTGCATTTACACTCGTGCACGAAAAGTTTCCAACATCTGAAATAGAAATCGAGGTAGATAATCTGCAGCAATTACGCGATGTTTTGCCCCTTAAGCCAGGTTTAGTTCTGTTGGATAACATGAGTCCAGAGCAATGCGCAGAAGCAGTTGCACTAGTTGACGGTGCAATAAAACTTGAAGCATCAGGTGGAATCACAATAGAAAATGCACGTGCATATGCCGATGCGGGAGTTGATTACATCGCAGTGGGTGCGCTGACACATTCAGCGCCAAATTTTGATATCGGACTAGATATGGAAGGGGAGTAAGCCATGTTACTTACCGTAGATGTTGGCAATACCAACACAGTTCTAGGAATCTTTAAAGGCGAAGAACTTGTGCGCTCATGGCGCGTAAAGACTGATCCGCGCAGCACAGCTGATGAGTTGTGGTTGCAATATGGCGCACTCGTGCGTGATTACAAAGTTTCGGCCCTAGCAATTTGTTCAACAGTGCCAGCAACTCTTCGTGAATTACGAACAATGATTGCTGATTATTTTTCAGATATTCAAGTAACAATTGTCGAACCTGGTACCAAAACAGGCGTTCCTTTATTAGTTGATAACCCAAAAGAAATTGGTGCAGATCGAATTGTTAACACTCTGGCTGCTCATACCTTGTACGGCGGACCTGCAATTGTTGTGGATTTTGGAACGTCAACAAATCTGGATGTTGTTTCTCCTAAGGGAGAATTTCTTGGCGGAGCACTCGCACCAGGTATTGAAATTTCAGTAGATGCCTTGGCTGCGCGTGCTGCGCAGTTACGCAAAGTTGAATTAGTGCGTCCTAAGAATGTGATTGGTAAAAATACTGTTGAAGCTTTGCAATCTGGAACAATTTATGGTTTTGCTGGACAAGTAGATGGTTTGGTTGACCGAATTACTACAGAATTATTAGACCAATTTGGTACTCGCCCAACTGTTATTGCAACTGGCGGACTTGCCCCATTGATAATTGGAGTCAGCGAAACAATCGAACACCATGAGCCTGATTTAACTTTGATTGGGCTGCGCCTGATACACGAGAGAAACTCGTAACTCGGTAGGATTACAAGCCTATGAGCATCGAGGATGATCTACCCGAACAACTGCGCATTCGCCGCGAGAAACGTGCCAGCCTTATTGAGCGCGGAATCGAGCCATATCCAGTATCTGTACCTCGGACAAAAACACTTGTAGAAATTCGTGCGCAATACGCAAACATCGAAACAGATAGTGCAACTGGTGATGTTCATAGCGTTAGCGGTCGCATTATTTTCAAGCGTGACACAGGAAAACTTTGCTTTGCAACCCTGCGCGAAGGCGATGGAACCGAACTACAGGCAATGATCTCTTTAGACAAAGTTGGCGAAGAAGAACTTGAATCATGGAAAAGCGATGTAGATCTCGGTGATTTTGTTAGCGTAACTGGCGAGATTATTTCTTCTAAACGAGGCGAATTATCTGTCCTTGCTAATTCTTGGGTAATGGCATCAAAAGCACTTCGTCCACTGCCAAATGAACATAAGCCCATGTCTGAAGAGACTCGCGTTCGCATGCGTTATGTAGATTTAATTGTCCGCCCAGAAGCACGCGAATACGCACGTCTTCGTCCAACTGTGATGCGTTCACTTCGCGAAACTTTCCACAATGATGGATTTGTTGAAGTGGAAACCCCAATGCTGCAGTCCATGCATGGTGGCGCGGCAGCTCGACCATTTATTTCACACTCAAATGCGTATGATATGGAGCTCTTCCTGCGCATCGCACCAGAGTTATTCCTTAAGCGCTGTGTTGTTGGCGGAATCGAACGTGTATTTGAAATCAACCGCAACTTTAGAAATGAAGGCGCTGACTCTTCTCACTCACCTGAGTTTGCAATGATCGAGTGTTACCAGGCATATGGTGATTGGAAATCAATAGCCGAACTCACACGCAAACTTGTTCAAAATGCAGCAATGGCAATTACTGGTTCTCACGTTGTGACACATCATGATGATCGCACAGCAGACCTCGGTGGCACATGGAAAGAAATTTCACTCTATGGAGCAATATCTGAAGGAGTTGGCGAGAAAGTAAGTGCTCTTACTCCAGTCGATGATTTAAAGCGTATTGCAACGAAATTAGGCATAAAGATTGACCCTAAGTGGATCGCAGGAAAACTAGCAGAAGAAATATTTGAGCATGTAGCAAAGGATCAACTCATCGCCCCAACATTTGTTATGGGTTTTCCAGTTGATACATCACCACTTGTTCGTGCACATCGCGAAATCCCGGGCGTTGCAGAAAAGTGGGATCTCTATATTGATGGATTTGAATTAGCAACAGGTTATTCAGAGTTAGTTGATCCAGTCATACAACGCGATCGTTTGGTTGAACAATCAAAACTTGGTGCGAAGGGCGACCTTGAGGCAATGCAGGTAGATGAAGATTTCTTACGCGCTATGGAGTTTGCAATGCCACCAACTGGTGGAATGGGAATGGGCGTTGATCGTTTGTTAATGGCGCTGACCGGACTTGGAATTCGCGAAACAATTCTCTTTCCATTGGTTAAACCAGAATCTGAATAATTAATTATGGAAATTCGTCCAGCCCGTACTTCTGATATCAAAGGCATTCGCACGCTCATTGACACGTATGCTGTCGGAAAACGTTTACTTACAAAAGAGACGGTTACTTTGTATGAAAGCGTTCAAGAATTTACTGTGGCAATAGAAAATGGCGAAGTTGTTGGTTGCGGCGCTCTTCACGTTTTGTGGGAAGACTTGGCTGAAGTTCGTACAGTTGCGGTCATCGATCGATTGCGTGGCACAGGTGTTGGTCACCAACTCATGCAAGCCATTGAAGAACGCGCACGAGAAATTGGAGTGAGAAGAATTTTTTGTCTTACATTTGAAACCATATTCTTTGGTCGTCATGGCTTCGAAGAGATTCAAGGAACACCAGTTGAAGCAGATGTGTATGCCGAGATGCTTCGTTCCTATGACGCAGGTATCGCTGAGTTCTTAGACCTTGAGAGTGTGAAACCAAATACCTTGGGCAATACTCGTATGCTCAAAAAACTCTAGATCTGCCGGTATTTCGGGCATAAATACGCCATATATGGGGTTGAAACCTATGTATATCTCGTATCGCGAGCCATGCCCCCTTCGGGCTAGGCTTATCCAACGTAGAAATAATTAAGAAGGAGTCCATTCAATGTTTGAGCGGTTTACAGATCGAGCCCGACGCGTTGTTGTGCTGGCGCAAGAAGAAGCTCGCATGCTCAATCACAATTACATTGGCACCGAACACATCCTTCTTGGACTTATTCACGAAGGCGAAGGCGTTGCAGCTAAGGCACTCGAATCTCTTGGCATTTCACTCGAAGGTGTTCGCGCGCAAGTAGAAGAAATTATTGGACAAGGTCAACAGGCACCAAGTGGCCACATTCCTTTTACTCCACGTGCAAAGAAAGTTCTCGAACTATCACTTCGTGAAGCGCTACAACTTGGCCACAATTACATTGGCACAGAACACATTCTTCTTGGACTTATTCGCGAAGGCGAAGGCGTTGCCGCACAAGTTCTTGTAAAACTCGGTGCAGACCTTAATCGTGTACGTCAAAGTGTTATTCAACTTCTCTCTGGTTACCAAGGAAAAGAAGCAGTGGCTTCCGGCGGACCAGCAGAAGGAACACCATCTACATCTTTGGTTCTTGATCAATTTGGTCGCAACCTCACACAAGCAGCGCGCGAAGGAAAACTTGATCCGGTAATTGGTCGTGAACTTGAAATCGAACGCGTTATGCAAGTTCTTTCACGTCGCACAAAGAACAACCCAGTATTAATCGGTGAACCAGGTGTTGGTAAGACCGCTGTCGTTGAAGGACTTGCACAAGCAATCGTTAAAAATGATGTGCCAGAGACTTTGAAAGATAAGCAGTTGTACTCACTAGATCTTGGTGCACTCGTTGCCGGTTCACGCTACCGCGGAGATTTCGAAGAGCGCTTTAAGAAAGTTCTAAAGGAAATCAAAACTCGCGGAGACATCATTCTTTTCATCGATGAAATTCACACACTAGTTGGCGCTGGCGCTGCAGAAGGCGCAATCGATGCAGCAAGTATCTTGAAGCCAATGCTGGCTCGCGGTGAACTCCAGACAATTGGTGCAACCACACTTGATGAATATCGCAAGCACCTAGAAAAGGATGCAGCGCTAGAGCGCCGCTTCCAACCAATTCAGGTGAAAGAGCCATCTGTGGCTCACACAATTGAAATTCTTAAGGGTCTGCGCGATCGCTACGAAACACACCATCGTGTATCAATTACTGATGGTGCACTCGCAGCCGCTGCAAACATGGCAGATCGCTATGTTTCAGATCGCTTCTTGCCAGATAAAGCAATCGATCTAATCGATGAAGCAGGTTCACGTCTTCGCATTAAGCGCATGACCGCCCCTGCTGAATTACGTGCATTCGATGACAAGATTGCAAATGCCCGCAAAGAAAAAGAGTCTGCAATTGATGGACAAGACTTTGAAAAGGCAGCTGGACTTCGCGATACTGAAAAAGCACTTATCGCAGAAAAAGTAGAAGCTGAGAAGCATTGGAAAGCAACTGATCTAGATAAGGTCACAGAAGTTGATGAAGAACTCATTGCACAAGTTCTTTCTGCCTCAACTGGAATTCCAGTATTTAAATTAACAGAAGAAGAAACCGCACGACTACTTCGTATGGAAGAAGAACTACACCGTCGCGTGATCGGACAAGATCAAGCAATCAAGGCGTTGTCACAAGCAATTCGTCGCACACGCGCTGGTCTTAAAGATCCAAAGCGTCCTGGTGGATCATTTATCTTTGCTGGTCCTTCCGGTGTTGGTAAGACAGAACTTTCACGCACACTTGCATCATTCTTATTTGGCGATGCCGATGCGCTCATCCAACTCGATATGTCTGAATATGCAGAGCGTCATACAGCATCACGTTTGTTTGGTGCGCCTCCTGGATATGTCGGATATGACGAAGGTGGACAACTCACAGAGAAAGTACGTCGTCGTCCATTCTCTGTTGTGCTTTTTGATGAAATTGAAAAAGCACACCCAGATATCTTTAACTCACTTCTTCAAGTTCTCGAAGATGGTCGCTTAACAGATGCGCAAGGTCGCACTGTTGACTTCAAGAACACAGTCATCATCATGACTACAAACCTTGGAACACGCGATATTTCAAAGAGTCTTGGACTTGGTTTTGCTAACACTGATGATGATCTAACAAATTACGAGCGCATGAAGGGCAAAGTCAGTGACGAACTTAAGTCACACTTCCGCCCAGAATTCCTCAACCGTATTGATGATGTCATCGTCTTCCACCAGCTCACTAAGGATCAAATCATTCAGATCGTTGATCTCATGATTGCAAACCTTGATGAGCGCTTGCGTGCAAAAGATATGGGAATCGAACTTACAACTGCTGCTAAGGGTCTTCTTGCTGATCGTGGTTACGATCCGCTACTTGGTGCACGTCCACTTCGTCGCACAATTCAACGCGAAATTGAAGATTCACTCTCAGAGCGCATTCTCTTTAGCGAACTCAACGCTGGTGAAATCGTCGT
>JBEENC010000028.1:0-9879 GCA_041192285.1 Actinomycetota bacterium | reverse complement strand
TGTTTCATCTGCTGCAGAAGCAGGAATGGGACCGGGACCTAAGAAGAAGGCGGCATCTTTCCCAAAGGGTGGTTTGGTTGATTATACAAAACAGCCATACACCCCAAAGGCGTATAAATCCGCTGCAAAGGTAAAAGATGGTACTCAGGATTGTTCTTACTACAACACGAGTATGAAAGATTACAAGGGGCAGACTCTGACAGTCCTTGCACCACCACCACCAAATATGGGTGAACCAATGGAACAACACGGAGCTATGTTCGCTAAGTTAACTGGCGGAAAAGTAAAAATCCAGCACGTTCCAATCGGTGATCTCTATCCTAAACAACAAACTGCTTTCCAGATTGGCTCAAGCCCATGGGATGTTGTTGTTAACTTCTCAAACTGGATTGGTGATTTCCAACAGTATTACTACTCAATTCCTGCTAAGTATTCATCAGGAAATGGTGAAATGGCCTCAATGCTTCCAATGTATAAAGGAATTTATTCTTGGAATGGTCAAACAAAGCTCTTCGGTATCGACGCTGACCGTCACTTCCTTAAATATCGCACAGACGTGATTGAAGATTCTGCAGCAGCAGCCTTCTACAAGGATAAGACAGGTAAGACACTTGGTGTTCCAAAGACTTGGGCTGATTACAACTTAATGGCTTCAACATTTAATGGTTACAAGGCAAAGAACCAACCTGCCGGAACACCATTTGCAGGTTCAGTTGAAATCACAAAGCGCGATGACTTGATGTCAACAGCGTTCATCAACCGCGTAGCACCATATGCAAAGAATCCAAACGTCAAGACTGGCTTCTGGTTCGATGCAAATATGGTTCCTCAAGTTAACAACCCAGGCTTCGTTCGTGGATTAACTGAGTTTGTTGCTGCAACTAAGTACTGGCCACAAGGTGGTGCAAACTTCGGTCTTTCTGACGAAATTACATCATTCGGTCGTGGTGACGGTTTGTTTAGTTACACATGGGATGACGCTTGGGCACAATCAAACCAGAGCGATAGCCCAATTAAGGGACTTGTAAAAGCTGCACCAAACCCTGGAGCAGAAACTGTATGGAATAGCGTTACTAAGAAGTGGGATACTCCTGCTGGTGGCGTTAACTATGCTCCATACATTGCATGGGGTTGGTCATCTGCAATTCCTGTTGCCTCAAAGAACAAGCAAATGGCACTTGACTTCCTTTGCTTCTTCGCTAACAAGGCAAACCACGCAATCGATCTCACGATCGGACGCACTGGTGTTAACCCATCTCGTTCCGAGGATTTCACAACAGACTTCTGGGTGAAGGGACTTGGTTGGTCTAAGGCGGCAACTCAGTCATGGATTGATACTATGAATAACTACACCGCTGCTAAGAACCGCGTATTTGATCTACGTGTTCCTGGTAACGGCCAATTCATGGGTGCAATTGCAGATGGTGTAGCTGAGGCTCTCGCGGGCCAGAAGACACCTCAGCAGGCACTAGATGGAGTCGCCGCCAAGTGGGTTGAAATTATGAACACAATTGGTAAAGACAAGATCAAAGCTGCATACAAGAACGTTATAAAGCTAGAGAATTCATAAGAACTCTTTAGCTAGTTCGGCTTAGCGACAAGATCGTGGGGGCTATCCGCCACCTGGCGAGTAACCCCCACGATCCTTGTTCTTAGCATTTGGCTTTACATTTGATTTATTTCCTTAATTTTGGGATGGTCATCCCCTAAAAGTGTCGAGAGGAGATCAGGTCTGTGACTAACAAGTTTTATAAGAGACTATTTCTTCTTCCGGGATTGCTTCTACTTATAGCAATCATTATCTTCCCTCTGCTTTTTACGATTCGCGTCAGTATGGCAAATTGGAATGTTTCACAATCAGGTTTGGATTGGGCAGGCGGTGCTAATTGGGCTCGCATGTTCCACGATGGTCCATTTTGGTCTTCACTACTTAGACTCTTTTACTTCTCATTTGTAACAACAACGCTCCAATACGTTTTAGGTTTCGCAGCTGCACTCTTTGCATGGAAAGGAATCGCTTCACGTCGATTCTTTAGAGTCTTGTGGCTCATTCCACTTATGACTACGCCTTCTGTAATGGCGATCGTATGGAGATCAATATTTAGAGAAGATATTGGTGCTGCCAATGGTCTGCTCACTAAAATTGGAGTAGATCCAATTGCATGGTCAACATCTATTTTCCCAGCGACAGTAACAATTACTGTTGCTGAAGTGTGGCAGTGGACACCATTTATGTTCTTAATTTTATTAGCGGGGCTTCTCAGTCTTCCGAAAGAGCAGTTTTTGTCAGCTGAAATTGATGGTGCGTCAACATGGCGCACATTTTGGAGTATTACATTTCCTTTGATGGCTCCAATTAGTATCGGTGCAATCATCATTCGCTTAATTGAAGCATCCAAAATCTTCGACTCAATATTTAATTTAACCTCAGCTGGTCCAGGTAGCGCTACAGAAACTCCTGCTTACTACCTTTACACCCGTGGTTTGCGAGAGTTTCAGATTTCATATGGTGCAACGATGGGCTTGATGTATTTGATTTTGGCAATTCTTACATTAACCATCTTGGGCCAAATCTTCGCAAGATTATCAAAGCCAAGGGGAATCTAAAGTATGAAAAAGATATTTAAGTTCCTATTCATTTTTCTCTGGAGCGCTTTTGTGTTGGCGCCGATTTCATGGGCACTTGTCACGAGTTTTAAGCCACCTGCTGCAGTAAATAATGGAGCAACATTTATTCCTTGGCTCCAATTTAAGCCAACCCTTGATGGCTGGAAAGACATCACCGGTGTTTCAGGTTATGCAAATCTTTTCCCACCGCTATTTAACAGCGCAATCGTTACATTTTTTGCAACCTTGATTAGCTTAACTTTTGGTTGCATGGCCGCTTATGGCTTATCACGCTTTTCATACGGTTGGAAGCATTACAAGAATCCAGATATCATCTTCTTCTTTATCTCTCAGAGAATCATGCCACCAGCAGTTTTGGCAGTTCCATTTTTTATTCTTCTTAAGTCACTTAACTTGCTCGATACGAAACAAGGATTAGTTCTTGTTTTAACCTCGGGCTTGATGCCGATCGTTGTCTGGCTCTTAGTTGACTTCTTTAATCAACTGCCAAAAGAAATTGATGAAATGGCCATGCTCGAAGGGTGTAATCCATTTGAAGCATTCGTTCGCACCATCCTTCCGCTATCAAAGCCAGGATTAACAGTTGCTGGAATGTTCTCAGTGATCTTCGGCTGGAATGATTTGTTCTTTGCACTGGTACTTACCTTTACAAATGTTCAAACATTGCCAGTTGCAGTTGTTGCACTTAACGGAACGGTTACTCCGTTCTGGACGCTCTCTGCCTCTGCAATCTTCTCAATCTTGCCACTGATCGGCCTAGCCTTTGTGGTTGAAAGATTCCTCTCTAAGGGTGGCTTCGCCGGAGCGGTTCGTTAAGGGGACTATTGTGAATCTAAATTTGCGTGACGTATCAGTTGAAGGCGATGGCGAAGTTATCCTTTCAAATATCTCTTATGATTTTGAACCTGGAAAAATTTACATATTAATTGGCAGAACTACTTCAGGTAAGACCTCACTCATGAGAACAATTTCAGGATTAATCGAACCAACAGATGGCGAAATTTACTTAGGCGATGTGCGCTTAGATGAAGTTCCAATCTGGAAGCGTGGAATTGCAATGGTCTACCAGCAATTCATTAACTATCCGCACCGCACCGTTTTGGGCAACGTTGAGTTCCCGCTGCTGCGAGCCGGAGTGTCAAAAGCAGATGCCAAGGCTCAAGCGTTGGCAATGCTGGAAAAAGTTGGGTTGACTGAATTTAAGGATCGCAAACCATCTCAGTTATCAGGTGGTCAACAACAACGTGTGGCTATTGCTCGAGCACTCGTTCGAAACACTCAAGTTATCTTGTTAGATGAACCATTGATGAACCTTGATTATAAATTGCGCGAACAACTACGCGAAGAGTTTCGGGTCCTATTCAAGGGCACACGAGACAGCGTCACAATTTATGCAACAACGGAGCCAACTGAAGCGCTATTTCTTGGTGATGAACTTCTTGTAATGCACGAAGGTCGCATCATTCAACACGGAAAGCCAAATGAAGTATTTGAGTACCCTTCAACAATCGATGTCGCACAAATTGTTAATGATCCCCCAATGTCTATTGTCGATGGAGAGATCAAAGATGGCTCAGTAAGCATCGGTAAGTCACTGAATTTTGCTCTACCTTCCCACATCAAGTCACAATCTGCTGGCAAGTATAAATTTGGAATTCGTGCCAGTGAAGTGATTTTGGGTGGAACTGGTAGCAACTCAGAGCAAGGCGAAGTATCACTTTCAGAAGTATCTGGATCTGAAACTTTGCTCTATGTGAAGTTAAATATCGGTGAAGTTGTTCTACAGCTCGAAGGTATCCACGATTACCACATTGGCCAGAAGGTGACTATTTCGCTCGATCCAAAGAGAGTCTTCTTGTTTAACATGGATGGCTCGCTATGTGCGGCCCCAGGAAACTAAGGGTGAAATAAATGGCAAAGATAACCTTTAATGACATCGGTCATTCATACGATAAGAGTCCAGATCAAGAGAATTGGGCGCTTAAGCCAATCACAATGACTTGGGAGTCAGGCAAGTCGTACGCTCTTGTTGGTCCTTCTGGTTGCGGCAAGACAACAATTCTTAACATCATCTCTGGAATTGTTAGTCCACATCAGGGTCAAATTACATTCGATGATGTTGACGTTACGAGGGTACCAACAGCTAAGCGCAACGTTGCTCTCGTCTTTCAATTCCCAACTATTTATAAGTCAATGACTGTAAAAGAAAACTTGGCTTTCCCATTGGTATGTAGAGGCTGGAAAGCAGATGCAATCAAAGCTCGCGTGGGCGAAGTTGCTGAGCAAATCGGTATTTCTCATAAGCTCGACCGTTCTGCTTCAAAGTTGGGCGCAGATGAAAAGCAGTTAATTTCACTTGGTCGCGGATTAGTTCGCGACGATGTCACGGCTCTTTTAATGGATGAACCTTTAACTGTTATCGATCCTCAACTTAAGTTTGAATTGCGCAAGAAAATCAAGCAGATCATTCAGGGTAAAGACATCACGGTTGTGTACGTAACGCACGATCAGTACGAAGCGATGACCTTTGCTGACGAGCTCTTGGTAATGGATCTTGGAAAGCTCGTACAACGTGGCACACCTGAAGAATTATTTGAAAATCCAATTAGCAATTACGTAGGAAATTTCATCGGCTCACCAGCTATGAACTTCATCAAAGCAGATGTTTCAAATGGTCTAGCCGAAGTTGGCGAATACAAAATCGCAACTTCCACAAACCTAAGCAATGTCACCGAGAAGAAGATCCAACTAGGAATTAGACCTGAGTACGTAGAGTTGCACTCAGGAACAGGTGAAAATGTAATTTCAGCCGAACTTATCGGCATAGATGACTTAGGTTCGACTCGTATTCTTAATTGTCGCTTTGGCGATGGCATCATCAAGGCGAAAATTCCGCGCAGTTCGATTCCACCGGCACTTGGCAAAGTCGGACTTCGCTTGCCTAAGGAAAAAGTCATCGGCTTTAAGGGCGGCTTCCAGATCCGATAAAGCACTTCCAGTACCACCCCTTTCCTGCCTTTTTGAGCCCGTTTATAGCAATTTATCTGTTGCAGACCCCAAGGCCTGGACGTATGCTTCCGCAAAGGAATTGCTTCAGGAGCTTTTCCACTTACGCGCACGTGAAGGAGAACCGATGAAAGACGGAAAGTTTGTTCTCGATGCACACACCGGATTCTGGGATGCAAGTAAAGAGAACATCAAAAATGAATATGGTCTTGCATTTGCAGAGACTTTTTATGCTTTTCAAACTGGTTTTAATCCGCCAGATCCAAAGTGGACAATGGATTTTGATAAAGAATTTCGTAAAGTAGATCCAGATTGGTATTTGCACCACATGTTCGTACGTGGTGAAATGGATATGGCGATTCTTTCTACTCAAGTACTGAGCGACTTCTACCACACAGGATTTACCAATCCAAAGCGCAATGCAGAAATGGTTGCTCGTGCACCAGAGCGTTTGATTGGTCTTGGCGGCGTTGATCCTCGCGATAAGAACGCTGTTAGCCAAGTACGTCAGCAAGTTGAAGAGTACGGAATGAAGGGCTTCAAGTGGTACACCGCTGAATGGCGCGGAGAATCTCGTGGTTGGAAAGCAAATGATCCAGCTGTATTCCCTTGCTATGAAGAAGCAATCAAGTTGGGCATCAAGAACATGCACTTCCATAAAGGCCCAGCTGTTGAGCCACTTTCAATGGAGAAGTTCGATGTCTATGACATTGATGAGCCTTCATCACTCTATCCAGAACTTAACTTCATCGTCGATCACATTGGTCTTCCACGTCTTGATGAGTTCTGCTGGATTGCTGCACGTTCAACAAACGTTTATGCATCTCTTGCAGTTGCTAATGCATTTATTCACAAGCGTCCACGCTACTTCGGCGAGATGATGGCAAATCTTCTCTTCTGGCTTGGCGAAGATCGCATCATTTGGGGTACTGACTTCCCAATTTGGTACCCACACTGGATTCTTGATGAGTTCATGGAATATCAGATTCCTGACGATATCGCTGAAGAATTCGGCGTTCAGCTAACTCCAGCAATCAAGGAAAAAATAATTGGTACAAACATCGCTCGCCTATACGGCATTGATGTTGATGCCAAGTTGAAGAAGATTGAAAACGACGAATTCAGCCAACGTCGCAAGGAATTTCTTGCGAACAACCCTGAGCTAGCCAAAGCTTAATTTCTTCTATAACGCGTAAGAAAGGGATTCATTATGAGCTCATCTATTGCGATTGAAGATGAAATTCGCACTGCGGCTGGGAGCGTTCCTGATCCTGAAATCCGCAAAACCATGGGTGAGCTCGGACTGATTGATGAAGTGGAGTTGAGGGAGGGTGGTACCGCCATCGTGCGTTACCACCTGACCTCACCCCTTTGTCCATCTCCTTTTGCCATTTCAATTGGCAAAGAGATGCGCCGCAGGGTCGAACAACTTCCAGGAGTTACCCGTTGTTCAGTTGAATTACGTGATCACTTCATTGCAAAAGATATTGCTTCAAAAGTTAATGCCGAAGATATTCCAAAGGATGCTCCAGCATGGCTATAAGGTATGAAAGCGGAAGTACCTATTTTCCTGGTTATGAAACCAATGAATCAAAGATTGAGTACATAAGTGCCGAAGAAGTAGCGCGTCGATCACTTGTTAATCGTCGCGAAATCACGCTTCTAGATGATCAATCAGTGATGAAGGTTGCAGCACTTTTGGCCGAGCGCACACGAAAGCCAGATTTTTGGATTAGAAGTGCGATTACAACTCTTGATCGTTTCTCTCGCGAAGTCTGCAATTCAGATTTAGCATCGGCCCTTGAATCAGCCAAAAAAGACTCACTCCTTGCAGAGTTAATGATTGAAAAATTTCTCTCTTTGCATTCAGACTTGACCAATGTGCAATTAGCGTCATTGCTCTTCGGCCCAAAGCTGTGGTTCTCGCTTAATGGCGTAGATATTCCTTGGAGTGTTTACTCAACTTCAAAGCAGCAAGTACATATTGCCAATAGCAAAGCACGCGATTTCAATCCAGCCGTGAGATTGCTAATGCTTAGCCTTGTTGGAACTGGGTTGACCTATGAAGAAGTTGCAACAATTAAAGTTAAAGACGCTGGCTCCCTTGATAATAGTGGCACATTAGTTCCTAATCACCTCAGCAGCCCACTTGCAATCAAATTCACGACCCCTGAAGGCGAATTCATTACTTTCCTCGGCGAAGAAGCCCGCGCAGTCTTAGTTGAACAACTCACTGAACGCGGTGCGAAAGCAGATGACCTGCTATTTGCTGATAAAGATCAACTCGAAAATTTCAAGGAGCGCGCCGATGCTCGTGGTAAAGCAATTATTGAAACTGTCAATGACGTAAATGTGACTCTCTGCAAAACTGTTGGTGATTTCTTCTTACAATGGGGTGTACCTGGAGCTAATTTCTATAAGGAAAACGGGCTACCTCAACCTGATTATTACCACGAGATGGAAATTCCAAAAGATAAGTAAAGTTGCTTTATACGTGAGTTAAAGCGCCTTCTTTATTCACACTCTCTTCTAGAACGCTGGCTCTGCCTGCCTCAAGTCGGGCAATAGGAACTCTAAATGGTGAACAAGAGACGTAATCTAGAAGCAGTGAATTAAAGAAGTGAATACTTCGTGGATCGCCACCATGTTCTCCGCAGACACCAATCTTGAAATTACCTGAGTGCAATCTCGCCTGGCTGGTGGCAATTTGAACCAATAGACCAACGCCATCTTGGTCGAGGGATTCAAATGGGTTAAATGGTAGTAATTCCAGATCTAGGTAACGAGGCAAGAAGCTTGATTCCACATCGTCGCGGCTAAAGGCCCACGTTAATTGTGTTAAATCATTTGTTCCAAATGAGAAGAAGTCTGCATAATCTGCAATTTTACCTGCAGTCATTGCAGCACGTGGAGTTTCAATCATGCTTCCGATTGGAATATCAAAACTCTGTCCAGTTCCTTCAAGAACGGCTGCTATTTCTTCTTCGAGCATGCCGCGCAGGTGCAACATTTCGCGTTGGGTTGCAATCAAGGGAACCATGATCTCTGGACGAGGATCGTGTCCTAATTTTCTGACTTCAAGACATGCATGAACAAGTGATCGCACTTGCATACGGAACAAGTCAGGAATAAGAATTCCAAGTCGAACGCCGCGAAGACCTAACATCGGATTGGATTCGTGCAGACGTTTAACGGCTGCAAAGATTGCTTGCTGACGAGGTGCAATCTCTTTATTAAGAGCTTCAAGAGTTGCAATCTCTGCACCGAGCTCTGCGATGTTAGGTAAGAACTCGTGTAGTGGGGGATCTAAGAGGCGAATGGTTACTGGAAGTCCAGACATCGCCATCATGATTCCGACGAAGTCACCGCGTTGTAGTGGTTCCATCTCAGCGATGATTCCGCGTTGTGACTCTTCATTTTCAGCCAAGATCAAGCGCTCAACGTATGAACGACGTGGTCCCAAGAACATATGTTCTGTGCGGCAAAGGCCAACACCTTGTGCACCAAGAATGCGCGCTCTGACTGCATCCTCTGGAGTATCAGCATTTGTTCTAATTACTAATCTGCGTTTTTCATCGGCGTACTGAAGAATTTTATCGACAGCCTTCACAACAGGTGAGGCATGATTCGATTCTGGATCAAGTTTTCCTTCGAGATAGGCCGTAACGGGAGAAGCAATTGTTGGAAGTGCTCCTAGGTAAACAATTCCGCTGGTGCCATCGATCGAGATAACTTCGCTTTCGTAGACTGTTCTAGCGCCAACTGTAAACAAGTTAGCGCGCTCATCTACGACAATACTTTCAGTTCCGCAGATAGCTGTTTTTCCCATACCGCGAGCAACTACTGCAGCGTGTGAAGTCTTGCCGCCGCGGCTAGTTAAAATTCCTTCAGATGCAACCATTCCGACTAGGTCATCTGGGCTAGTTTCTCTACGTACCAAAATTACTTTCTTGCCACCGCGGGCTAATTCAAATGCTCTACGAGAGTCCAAAACAACTTCGCCAACAGCTGCCCCAGCAGATGCCGGGATGCCTCTGGCTAATTCGTGGACCGTGCCGGATAGATCAAATTGAGGAAACATTAAGTGAGCGAGTTGATCTCCAGATGTGCGAATGAGTGCCTCATCCATGGTGATCTTTCCTTCTTCGACTAACTGCACAGCGATTCTAAATGCGGCTTCAGCGGTTCTCTTGCCTACGCGAGTCTGCAAAATCCAGAGTTTTCCTCGCTCGACGGTAAATTCGA
>JBEENC010000027.1:0-9995 GCA_041192285.1 Actinomycetota bacterium | reverse complement strand
AAGGAGAAGCCACAATGACAAATGATCGTTTTGCATCTGCACATGAAATGGTTCGCGAATACGCAGAACTAGAAGCTGCCATGGCCGATCCTTCAATTCACGATGATCAAGGCAAGGCACGACAACTTGGTCGTCGCTATGCCCAACTCGGTCCAGTTGTTGCTGGATTTAAAGAGTGGAAGAGCGCGGATGAAGATTTAACCGCGGCAAAAGAATTAGCCGCAACAGATCCAGATTTTGCATCTGAAATTCCAGCGCTAGAAGAAAGTGCGCAGAAGGCTGCTGAAAAACTAGAAGAGTTATTACTTCCACGCGATCCCAATGATGATAGAGATGTCATTTTAGAAGTTAAAGCTGGCGCAGGTGGAGATGAATCCGCTCTCTTTGCAGGAGATTTATTGCGCATGTATATGCGATATGCGGAAAAGCGAAATTGGAAAGTTGAAATTCTTGATGCTACTGAGAGTGAAATGGGTGGCTACAAAGATATTTCAGTTGCCGTTAAATCAAAAGGCACCGCAGCACCTGGGGAATCACCGTATGCACGATTGAAATTTGAAGGCGGAGTACACCGCGTGCAACGTGTTCCAGAAACTGAAAGCCAAGGCCGAATTCACACATCTGCGGCCGGTGTATTGATTCTTCCTGAAGCAGAAGAAATTGACGTTGAGTTAAACATGAATGATGTCCGCGTAGATGTGTATCGCTCTTCAGGTCCTGGCGGACAGAGCGTAAATACAACGGATTCAGCGGTACGTCTCACACACGTGCCAACAGGAATTGTTGTTTCTTGCCAAAATGAGAAGAGCCAATTGCAGAACAAAGAGTCTGCGCTTCGTATTTTGCGTGCTCGTCTTTTAGCAGATGCTCAAGAAAAAGCAGACGCAGTGGCATCGGCTGAGCGTAAGAATCAAGTTCGCACCGTCGATCGTTCTGAGCGCATCAGAACATATAACTTTCCAGAAAACCGCTTGAGTGATCACCGAGTTAATTACAAATCAAATAACTTAGACACAGTTTTAAATGGCGAACTAGATGATGTTATTCAATCCCTTTTAGATGCTGATAAAGCAGCAAAGTTAGCTTCGACAGAATAAATACAAGCATGAACGTGCGCGAAACTCTTAAAGATGCAAAAGCACAACTTGCCCTTTCAGAAATTGATGGCATAGATGCAGAAATTTTACTGGCACATGTTCTTGGAATCTCGCGAATGGATTTGCATAATCCATTAGTACTAGAGCGCACATTGGCTTCTCTTGGTGATACATCAATTGCACTTGATACCTTTCATGATTTATTAGCCCGCAGAATTCTGCACGAGCCACTGCAATACATAACCGGCACCGCATACTTCAGAAATCTTGAGTTAAAAGTGGGTCCTGGAGTTTTAGTTCCTAGACCAGAGAGTGAATTATTAGTTGGCGCAGTGCTTACACACATTGCTAATTTGCCCCCACCGGTCAGTGTCGTAGATCTTGGATCAGGTTCGGGAGCACTTGCACTTGCAATTGCAACAGAAGCTCCCAACAGCCGAGTAATAGCAGTTGAAAAAAGCGATGAAGCACTTATATGGCTTAAGAAAAATGTTGAAGCGATCATTGAAGATTTACGCATTGTTCATAGCGATGTCAGTGATGCGCTCCTTGGCATTAAATGCGATGTTGTCATTGCTAATCCTCCATATATTCAAGATGAATCAGATTTACCAAGAGAAGTTGTAGAACACGAACCGGCGATTGCACTCTTCGGCGGCAAAGATGGCATGGATGTTCCTCGTGCATTTATTGCAGCAGCATCTCGATTATTAAAATCAGAAGGCTTACTTGCTATCGAGCACAATGAATTGCAGGGGACGCCCATTGCTGCTGAACTTGCCCACGATTTTCAAGAGATACAGTTACATCAGGATTTAGTTGGACGTCCACGTTGGACTAGTGCGATACGGAAAAATATATGAACAATCCAGTTGAAAGAGTGGACATCACTAGCGGTGATCGTGCTGATCATTTAGCACGGGGACTTAAATCAATCCGTGACGGCTATGTCATTGTTCTTCCACTGGAGCATGGATATGTATATGCGTGCGATGCATTTAGCCACTTTGCGGTTCGGGCGATGCACGTGCTTCGTGCAGATGCGCTCGGAGTTGTCGCACAGGTGATAATTCCAACTGCTAAAACTGCACAAGGATTATCACGCAGTATGAGCGCCGATGTTCAAGAAATTACAAATGCATTCTGGCCTGGATTGCTTACCATCAACGTAAAACCGCAAGTCGGATTGGCCTGGGATTTAGGAGATGCACAACGATTGGATCTCATTAGTTTGCGAATGCCACAGGAAGGATTTGTTTTAGATTTAACACAACAGAGTGGACCATTGGCAATTGCAAGCATTTCAAATAATGGATTGCCAACATTGCTCGATGTCGAGAGATTTGAAAATCCAGGTGTGGATGTAATTTTTGATGGCGGACATCTACCTGCTGGACCGCGCAGCACCATTATAAACGTTTCAGATGATGGAATAGAACTTATACGAGAAGGTGGGATCTCGCGTGAATCCCTTCGAAAAGTATCTCCTGACAATTTCGCCTAGGCGGATTAGAATCTGCAAATGAGGAAAGAAATTTTTTACGGACCAGACTTTGATTTGTTGAGCCAGCAGGATCCAGAGATTTCTGCAGTGTTGCTCTCAGAACTCAAGCGCCAACAGATGAACCTTCAGTTAATTGCAAGTGAGAACTTCACTTCACGCGCTGTGCTTGCAACCCTTGGTTCCACTCTTTCAAATAAATATGCAGAAGGTTATCCCGGCAAGCGTTACTACGGTGGTTGCGAAGAAGTAGATAAAGCCGAATACCTTGCAATCGAACGCGCTAAGTCTTTATTTGGTGCAGATCACGCAAATGTTCAACCGCACTCAGGTGCAAGTGCGAACATCGCGGTGTATCAAGCATTTACAAAACCTGGTGACACAGTTCTTGCAATGTCCTTGCCACACGGTGGCCACCTCACACATGGTTCTCCTGTTAACTTTTCTGGAAAGTGGTTTAACGTAGTTTCATACGGCGTTCGCCAAGATACCGAACTCATTGATTATGACGAATTACGTGATCTAGCTATTGCAAACAAACCAAAGATGATTTGCTCCGGAGCGACTGCATATCCAAGTCTTGTTGATTTTGAAAAAGTTCGTGCAATCTGCGATGAAGTTGGTGCAATCATGTGGGTTGATGCTGCGCACTTCATTGGCTTGGTGGCTGGAAAAGCCATTCCTTCACCTGTGCCATATGCAGATGTAGTTTCATTTACAACACATAAAGTTTTGCGTGGACCACGCGGTGGAATGATTCTTGCCAAAGAGGCACACGCTGCTGCAATTGATAAGGCAGTATTTCCTGGCATGCAAGGTGGACCGATTATGTCTGCTGTTGCTGGCAAAGCTGTTGCACTTAAAGAGTGTGCAACTGCTGAATATCAAAAGTATGCAAAAGATGTCATCACAAATGCCAAGGCACTGTGCACAGCTCTTGAAGGTGAAGGAATGCGCGCAGTTTCTGGTGGAACTCAAACGCACCTTGCACTCATTGATATTCGTGGAACTGGCGTAAATGGAAAAGTCGCAGATGAGCGATGTGGCAATGCAGGCATCGTTCTTAATAAAAATTCAATTCCGTTTGATCCCGAGAAGCCAGGAATCACAAGTGGTATTCGCGTGGGAACTCCTGCAACAACCACTCAAGGTATGGGCGTTGCAGAAATGAAGAGCATTGCGTCGCTGATTTCGCGAGCCATCCGCAGCGAAGATCCAGCGGTGTTATCAGGGATTAAGAGTGAAGTTCACGCGTTAACTTCGAAATTCCCAATTTATAAAGCATAGACTTACTGCATGCGTGAGTACATGTTCACTTTGCTGCTTTCTGCAGCGCTGTGTTATCTAATCACTCCATTCGTTCGAACTCTTGCAACTAAATTTGGCGCTGTTGCATTGGTGCGCACCCGCGATGTGCACACTTCACCAACTCCACGGTGGGGTGGAGTTGCTATGTGGGCAGCAATGTCACTTACTTTAATCATCGTTCAACACCTCACACTTGTTGGAAAATCTTTCGGGCATGAGGCGCAAGGAATTTTCTTAGCCGGAACATTTCTAGTTTTGCTAGGCATGGTAGATGATCGATTTCAATTAGATGCTCTTACAAAATTGGCTGGACAAGCACTGGCTGCAGGAATTTTGCTCATTTATGGAATCCAGATTTTGTGGCTTCCCATTAATGGCGTAATCACTCTTCCACCAAGCATCGGGCAACTCGTTACTGTTTTAATTGTTCTAGTCACCATTAACGCAGTTAATTTCATCGATGGATTAGATGGTTTAGCAGCTGGCATTGTTGCCATTGCTGGGGCGGCTTTCTTTACCTTCGCATACCTTTTAGCAGTTGTGTGGGGCTTTAGTCGCGCAGGTGCACCATCGCTTATGACTGCAGTGCTTATCGGAATTTGTCTTGGATTCTTGCCACATAATTTTCATCCTGCTCGTATCTTTATGGGCGATTCGGGCTCGATGTTCTTAGGCTTATTGCTCGCTTCAGCTGCAATTACATTAACTGGTCAAGTAGACCCAAATGCAATTACAGCAGTGAAAGTTGGTCCGACTCTGTTGCCACTATTGCTTCCATTTGCAGTTCTTGCAATTCCATTGGCAGATTTAGTTCTTGCAATTGCACGACGGTTACGAGCAGGAAAATCTCCATTTGCACCTGATAAGAATCATTTACATCACAGATTGCTCTCTGCTGGTAACTCTCATGTACGTACTGCAGTAATCATGTACTTATGGACCGCAACTCTTGCTTTCCCAATAACGATTTCTGCATTTGCGCCAGTCTGGGTTGCACTACTGACTGCTGCGGCCCTCGCCACGATTACAATCGTGGTTACACGAAGTGGAAAAAAGGATTCGGTATATGCCTGAAAATAAAAGCACCGAAAGCATGATGCTACGTGGCGCACTTGTTCCAACATTTATCGTTGGCATTATTGGAATTGGTCTCAGCTCTTTTATTGCGGGGTCCGACGGTTTTTTTGGTGCTCTCCTTGCACAATTCGTGGTCTTAATTTATTTTTTAGTGAATTTTTATGTATTTCGCTTATCTTCAACATTGGATCCAAGAACTACGATGGCACTTGCCCTTTTCTCTTATTTTTCAAAATTATTATTGCTAGCAATATTCTTGGTAGGAATCACCAAATTTACTCCCCCTGATTTATTTAACCGCACTGTTTTTGGTATAAATGCAATTGTGCTCACTTTCACCTGGTTAATCGGAGAAGTGGTCAAATTCTTAAAATTAAAGATTCATTTGCCACTTCCGAAGTCGAGCCAAAATGAGTAAGATCACACTTCTGTAAAAGATGATGACCTATATTGAAATGGAAAATTCATGAGTGTTCGAGATGAAAATGCAGCGTGGTCAATCGTTGGCTATCTCTTTTCTGGAATGATTTTTTGGGGCGGAATTGGCTGGGGATTGGATTCGTGGCTCAACACTGGTTACCTCAGGATTGTTGGCCTCCTAGTCGGAACGTGCGCATCTATCTACTTGATATGGCTGCGCTACGGTCGTCAGTAGGACTCATTCTTCAATTTCACAAAAGTTGGCCTTTCCCATAGGGTAGTCCTGATTTAGCCTTCCCATGTAGAAGATATTTTGTTGGAGGAGTTTGTGCCTGTGTTCAATAGATCTGGCGCTGCAGCAGAAGGCTTTGTCCCACCCAGTGCAGAAGATTTTATTTTTCGCCCGATTTTCGGTGACTCACTCTTTTTCACAAAACCAGCACTTTTAGTCTTTTTTTCAGTAATTGTAATTTCAGTTTTCTTTATAGCTACATCCAGAAAAGCCCTAGTCGTGCCCTCCAGAGCACAGTTTTTAGGGGAAAGTATTTATGGGTTTGTAAGAGAAGTAATCGGACGCGATGTTATTGGTCCAGATTTTATGAAGTTCGTTCCATTCTTGTTCTCACTTTTTACTTTTATTTTGGTTAATAATATTTTTGGAATTATTCCAATTATTCAATTTCCAACCATGTCTCACATAGGTTTTCCAATTGCACTCGCACTCTTTACTTACGGGGTTTATCACGCAGTTGCAATTAAGCACCATGGCTTTTTTAAGTATGTCAAAGATATTTGCTTTATGCCGGGGATTCCAAAACCAATTTACATAATTTTAACACCCGTAGAGTTGCTCACATTTTTAGTTACTCGACCAATGACACTTTCTATTCGACTCTTTGCAAATATGTTTGCGGGCCACTTATTGCTACTTGTATTCACAATTGGTGGCGAGCACTTGCTAGCAGGTGGAATATTTATGAAGGTGTTGAGCCCATTTTCATTCGTGATGGCGATCGGATTAACTTTCTTTGAATTTGGTATTCAATGTCTTCAGGCATATATCTTTACACTTTTGACGGCGCTCTATATCGCAGGAGCACTTTCAGATGCTCACTAAAAAAACAGGTGCGATAAACAATAACTTTGGTCAAACATTCTTTTGGCCATTTTGTGAAAGGAAAAGTAAATGACAGGTACTATGGCAATTGTTGGTTTTGGTCTTTCAACGATTGGTCCCGGAATCGCAACCGGATTGATTTTCGCGGCCTATATCAATGGCTTAGCGCGTCAACCAGAAGCACGTGGACTCCTCCAACCAATCGCATTCCTTGGCTTCGCATTAGCTGAAGCTTTGGCGCTCTTTGGATTAGTTCTAGCCTTCGTATTGAAGTAGGCCTTACTTAACCATGATCGCAAAAATGAACTTACTTACTCAGACCAAAGAGTTTGCGTCTGAGAAAGCAATCAATCCAATTGTTCCAAGCGTTACAGAAATTGTGATTGGCCTTATTGCATTCTCACTTCTTTTCATCGTTATGCAGCGAGTGGTCGTTCCAAAATTTGAATCTGCCTACACCGCACGGACCGAAGCTATTCAAGGTGGAATAGAGCGTGCAGAAAAAGCACAGCTCGAAGCACAGCGTGCACTTGTTCAATACAACGATCAATTGTCGAAAGCGCGCGAAGAAGCACAATCTCTTCGCGAAGAAGCACGAGTACAAGGATCAGCCATTATTGAAGATCTTCGTGCTAAAGCTCAGGAAGAAGCAGCTCGAATTACTGCAGCTGCACACGCATCCATTGAGGCAGAGCGTCAACAAGCAGTGACTTCACTTCGCAATGAAGTGGGAACACTTGCAGTTGAACTCGCATCAAAGATCGTCGGAGAAGCACTAGAAGACCAGGCCCGTCAATCACGCATCGTGGATCGCTTCCTTGATGATTTAGAGAAGTCAGAAAAGTAACCAGAAGTTAAAAAAGGAAAAAGATGAGAAACCACTTCGGAGGCAGAAGCCGTCAATCACTTGTGATTGCACGCGGCTTTATTGATGCTGCAGCAAATGGCTCAACAGCCGATGCCGCATCCCTTCTCTCCTCCGAACTCTTTTTCATCACATCTATATTAAATTCAAATATCTCATTACGTAGAGCGATCAATGACCCATCTCGTGATGCGAAGTCAAAGGCAGTACTTCTCAAGGAAATATTTGGAAAGAGCGTCGGTGCACCGGCACTGAACGTAATTACTGGTGTTAGTGAGTTGCGCTGGTCAGCATCATCCGACCTCGTAGAAGTACTTGAACAATTAGCAATTGAAGCAGAAGCATCAGCTGCAAATATCGCAAATGAATTAGATCGAGTTGAAAGCGAACTCTTCACAGTTGCTCGCGCCATCTCAACATCTTTTGAATTGCGTAGCGCCTTGATCACTGCAGGGGTAGAAAAGGCTAAGTCATCGCTTATTGATGGCCTAGTTGGAAAGAATTCATCAGCATCGACAGTCAAACTCGTTAACCACGTCGTTAATAATTGGCGCGCACGTAGCGTTGAAGCCGCTTTTGAAGATTATCAATATGCACTCGCTGCACGTCGCAACCGCCTCATAGCAGTGGTGCGTACAGCAGTGGCACTTACACCGGCACAGTATGAAAGATTAGTTGGGGTTCTCACCCAACAACTTGGCCAACCAGTTCGCGTCAATGTTGAAGTTGATCCATCTATTGTAGGTGGGCTTTCAGTCAAATTTGCTGATGAATTAGTTGATGGAACACTCGTTAACCGCATCGCATCAGCAGGTCGCGCACTTGCTGGTAAGAGTGCGTAAAGAAGATTTAACTAGAGAAGAAAAAGGAAAAGGGAGAAAAAAATGGCGGAGCTAACGATCCGACCTGATGAAATCCGTGATGCACTCGCGAATTTTGTTAAGTCATACGATCCAGGCGTTGCAGCTCGAGACGAAGTAGGAACTGTTAGCCAAGCTGGTGACGGTATTGCTCGCGTCGAAGGTCTGCCTTCAACAATGGCGAATGAACTCTTGCAGTTCGAGAATGGAACGCTAGGTCTTGCACTTAACCTCGACGTCCGCGAAATCGGTGTTGTTATTTTGGGTGGTTACGAAGGAATTGAAGAAGGAACATCAGTGCGTGGAACAGGCGAAGTTCTCTCTGTGCCAGTTGGTGATGCATTCCTTGGTCGAGTCGTTGACCCACTCGGTCGTCCAATTGATGGCAAAGGCGAAATTAAAGCTGATGCACGTCGTGCACTTGAATTGCAGGCTCCCTCTGTAGTTCAACGTCAACCAGTTAAGGAACCATTAGCAACTGGTATTAAAGCTATTGATGCGATGACTGCTATTGGTCGTGGACAGCGTCAGTTAATTATTGGTGACCGCCAAACTGGTAAGACAGCTGTTGCAATTGACACAATCATTAACCAGCGCGAAAACTGGAAATCTGGAGATCCAAAGAAGCAAGTAAAGTGCATTTACGTTGCTATTGGTCAAAAGGGTTCAACAATTGCCTCCGTTAGAGGTTCACTCGAAGAAGCTGGCGCAATGGAGTACACAACCATCGTGGCATCTCCTGCATCAGATCCAGCAGGATTTAAATACCTTGCTCCATACACCGGTTCTTCAATTGGTCAGCATTGGATGTATAAGGGCGAGCATGTTCTTATTGTTTTTGATGATCTATCAAAGCAAGCCGAGGCTTATCGTTCAGTCTCATTGTTGTTACGTCGTCCACCAGGTCGCGAAGCATACCCAGGCGATGTTTTCTACTTACACTCACGCCTTCTTGAGCGTTGCGCAAAACTCTCTGACGAATTAGGCGGCGGTTCAATGACTGGACTTCCAATTATTGAAACTAAGGGAAATGACGTATCAGCCTTCATTCCTACAAATGTTATTTCTATTACTGATGGACAGTGCTTCCTTGAAACAGATCTCTTTAACGCAGGCGTTCGCCCAGCGATTAACGTAGGTGTTTCTGTTTCTCGCGTTGGTGGTTCTGCACAAACTAAGGCGATGAAGAAGATTGCTGGTCGTTTGCGTCTTGACCTTGCACAGTTCCGCGAACTTGAAGCTTTCGCAGCCTTCGGTTCAGATCTAGATGCGGCGTCAAAGGCGCAACTAGAACGTGGCGCTCGCATGGTTGAACTACTTAAGCAAGGGCAGTACTCACCATATTCACTAGAACGTCAGATTGCATCAATTTGGGCTGGAACTAGTGGAAAGCTCGATGATGTTGCAGTTGCTGATATTCGCCGCTTTGAATCAGAATTACTTGATTACATTGCACGCGAACGCAAAGCAATCTTTGATGTAATTTCAGAGACGAAGCAACTAGAAGATGACACTGTTAAATCACTTGAAGAAGCAGTCATTGCATTTAAGAAGATCTTCGTTCCGACTGTTACAGCTGCTGTTAATGAAGCAGCGGCAGCAGCCCTCGAAGGTGAAGTTGCGGAACAAATTACTAAGCACGTGCCACCGGCGGTGAAGAAGTAAAAAATGGGTGCCCAACTTCGCGTTTATCGCCGACGGATGCGATCCGTTAAAGCGACCAAGAAAATTACGAAAGCAATGGAACTAA